>SXRF01000109.1 GCA_005792635.1 Rickettsiales bacterium | reverse complement strand
GCATGGGCATCGCGATGTGTGTGGAAAGAGAGTAGTTCGTAGGTCGGAGTCCGTAGTTCGTAAAAGAAATAACACTGTACGCACTACTAATTACGGACTACGGACTACAGGCTACGAATTACGAAATCAAATAAACGGAGAACAAAAAATGACCAAAAGAATCGCACTAGTAACAGGTGGAACGCGCGGCATCGGTGCTGCTATTTCCATCGCGCTTAAAAAAGCTGGCTATAAAGTGGCCGCAACTTACGCTGGAAATGACGACGCAGCAAACGCTTTCCACAAAGAACATGGCATCGCCGTTTTCAAATGGGATGTGAGCGATTTTGACGCTTGCGCGGCGGGCGTAAAACAAGTTTCTGAACAGCTCGGCGGCGTGGTTGATGTGTTGGTGAACAATGCTGGCATCACTCGCGACGGCGCAATGCATAAAATGACGGGTGCGCAGTGGAACGGGGTAATCAACACCAACTTGAATTCCTGTTTCTATATGTCTCGCGCAGTGATTGATTCCATGCGTGATACAAAATTCGGTCGCATCATCAATATCAGCTCGATGAACGGTCAGCTCGGTCAGTTCGGGCAAACCAACTATTCAGCGGCAAAAGCTGGTATCTTTGGGCTTACTAAAGCTCTCGCACGCGAAGCTGCCAGCCGTGGCATCACTGTGAACGCCATTGCTCCGGGGTATATCGCCACCGACATGGTGAAAGCAGTTAAAGAAGAAGTCATGAAACAGATCGTTTCTGGTATTCCTGTTGGTCGCCTAGGTGAACCAGAGGAAATCGCCCGCGCCGTTGTGTTCCTTGCGGCGGATGATGCTGCTTTTATCACTGGCGAAACCATCTCTATCAATGGTGGTCAATACATGGAATAGTTGTCGGTTGTCAGCTATCGGGTATCAGTTGTGTGTTTTCTATCACTAAGCACAAAAGCTGCAACCGCAGCTGGAACTAGCAAAGCGCAGTAAGCGACTATTATCATAACTGGTTGGGTTGCCATTGCACCACGAATGCCGACCGCCGCAAACAACAAGGCTGCGCCTGTGATTGATGCGGCGGTTATCCGTTTCCATTGTCCGCGCCGATTGAATTCTCCAGAAAATAATATAGCAAGAGCTATGATAGTAAGAACTAGCGAATATAACGACCAGATTATTCGCTGATGCGCCTCTGCACGGCGTTTCAGGCTTTCTGCTTCGGAAATATCTTGGTTACTTGCGAGCAACTCTGGCAAAAATAGCTCCTGCATATCGACCTTGCGGTCGTTCATTGATTTAGTATAGAAACTTATATCAAGAGTGTAGCTTTCAAAATTTAGCAGCGACAAACGACCATCATTCATTTCTTGGCGATTGCCATTTTTCAATAAAAATCTTGGCCCTTGCGGTGTTTCTACCAGTCTTCCCGATTCCGCCATCATGGTCACAGATTTTGCTGCTTCCCGATTATCATGCACTAAAATTCCATGCAGATCGCCGCTATTATCGCGTTCGCGCACAAACACCGTCAGACCATCAACAGGGTTACTAAACACGCCTTCTTGTACCAGCAAAGAAACATAGTTATTGCGCAGCACGGACTGCATGTCTTTGAATTGTTTATAACTTATAGGTTGGATATACATGGCAATCAAATAGCCAAAAATAGTTACGGCTAGTGCCACGGTAATCGCTGGGCGGGCAAGTAACCAACGGCTAAGCCCCATAGATTGCATCACCACCAACTCGCTATCGCTAGAAAGCTTGTTATAGGTAAATAGCACCGCGCAAAACAGGGCAGGGGGTAAAATCATCAGCAGTAATGAAGGCACAAGCAGAACGGTTAAGTGCAGAAAAATAGAAATAGAAACGCCTTGATTAACGATAAACTCCACAAAGCGCAAAGCCTGCGCCAGCCAAACGATACTGGTTAGGCTGAAGGTGATAAGCAAGGTGGAATGAACCAGATGTTTTATGATGTATCTATTATAGTGGAGCATATTTGGATGACAGGATGAATTGAATAGATGAATAGATGAATAGAATATCATTGTATTATAATCTCGTCATCTTATAATCTCGTCATCTATTCATCTTCACAAAAAGGACAAAAAATGAAAATAAATTTTACTGAACTAACCACAGCTACTCCGTCTGATAAAGCTATCGTGTTTCTTGTTGGTGAGGATAAAAAGCTCTCAACTCGGGCAGCAGCTTTTGATAAAGCGTCGGGTGGCGCATTGTCCAAAGCTTTGGAAGTTAGTGGATTTTCTGGCAAGCGCGGGAAATATCAAAGCGTTATCTTGCCAAAATCGGCAAAGGCAGATTTTGCTATTCTCGCAGGTGTTGGCGACAAAAAAACTCTTGATGCTACTGCGCTGGAAAATATCGGCGGCGGCGTTGTGCCAGCGGTGAATGCGCTTCGTGCTAAATCGGTTACTGTGGTTTTGGAAGACTTAAAAATAACAGCTGTGAATGCTGTGGAAGCGGCAGCGCGGATTGCTCATGGCGCAAATCTCCGCAGCTATAATTTTGATAAATATTTCACCAAAAAAACCGCAGATGAAAAACCGACTCTGGAAAAATTCACGGTGGCAGTAGCAAATTCAAAAGCAGTGGCAAAGCCATATGCCGAGTTGGAGGCAATTGCGAATGGGGTTATTTTTACTCGCAATCTGGTTTCTGAGCCTGCGAATATCATCAACCCAGAAACTCTTGCTGAGCAATGCAAAACCTTAGAAAAACTTGGTATAGAAGTTGAAGTTTTGGGCGAAGAAGAAATGTACAAGCTTGGATTTGGTGCGCTGCTTGGCGTTGGGCAGGGGTCGGCGATTGAGTCGCAACTGGTGATTATGAAATGGAATGGGCTGGGTAAGGCTTCAAAAGCTGCGCCACTGGCTTTCGTGGGCAAGGGTGTTACTTTTGACACTGGTGGTATCAGCATCAAACCAGCAAATGGTATGGAAGAAATGAAGTGGGATATGGGTGGCGCTGGCGTAGTGATTGGGCTTATGAAGGCTCTTGCTGGGCGAAAAGCTAAGGTAAATGCTGTTGGCGTGGTTGGGCTGGTGGAAAATATGCCAAGTGGCAACGCGCAGCGACCGGGGGATGTGGTGAAATCCTATTCTGGGCAGACGATTGAAGTGCTGAACACTGACGCGGAAGGTCGCCTTGTGTTGGCGGACGCTTTATGGTACACGCAGAAACATTTCAAACCAAAATTTATCGTGGATTTAGCGACGCTTACAGGCGCGATTATCGTTGCGCTTGGCACAAGCCGCGCTGGGCTGTTTTCCAACGATGATAAGCTCGCCGAGCAAATCTTCAAAACTGGCTTGAAAGTTGGTGAAGAAGTTTGGCGTTTGCCGCTGGGTGAGGTTTATGACAAGCAAATCAACTCTGACATTGCTGACATGCAGAATATCGGCAAAGACCGCGAGGCTGGCTCAATCACCGCCGCGCAATTCCTCCAACGCTTTGTGAATGACACAACTTGGGCGCATCTGGACATTGCAGGTACGGCATGGAGCAAAAAAGACAACGACATCACCCCAAAAGGTGGAACGGGTTACGGCGTTCGCTTGCTTAATCAGTTAGTTGCCGATTATTATGAGTAATAAGTAATGACGGAATTTGAATGGGATGAGAGCAAAAATGCTGTCAATCAAAAGAAACATGGTATTTCTTTTGCCGTTGTGGTCGATTTGTTTGTGGCAGGAAAATATGTTGTAATTCCGTCGGATAGGTATGATGAAGAAAGGTTTAAGGCAGTCGGGATTTATGCTGGTGAAATTCTAACAGTTGTATTTACCTATAGAAATGCTACAATTCGCCTTATATCAGCAAGGAGGGCAAGTCGTGAAGAAAGAAAAGAATATAGTGCGTTATGCGCTAGATAACCTACCAAAGGTTACGGAAAAAGACATAAAAATGCTGAAATCTTCTAAGCGTAAGCCCATTAATTTTGATGATGTGCCAGAAATAACCACTGATTTATTCAAAAAAGCAGTTTCCATGCCTTCTGTTGCTGACCCTGCTTGGGCGCGGAAGATGGACGAGCTTACCAAAACACCTACTATATCATTGAGTGATGAGGTTTTTGCTTGGTTTAAGGCTCATTCAAAGAATTACGAAGCAAGTATAGACCATGTTCTGCGCCATTATATTTTATCGCATGAATTGCCAAGATAGTGGTTTCTGTGCAGGATAGTTGTCGCCTATATCTCATCAGTCCGCCAGCTATTGACCTTCCTGTTTTTGCAAAAAAGCTGGAAGAAGCGTTGTCGGGCGGCGTCGTTGGGGCGTTTCAGCTACGCCTAAAAAACACTTCGGACGAGGAAATTCTGCGGGCGGCGGAGGTTTTAATCCCTATTTGCCGCGCACGCGAAGTGGCGTTCATTATGAACGACCGTGCTGACCTCGCCAAAGCAAGTGGTGCTGACGGCGTGCATTTAGGGCAGGGGGATGACAGCGTGAAAGCCGCCCGCAAATTACTGGGCGACGATGCGGTAATCGGCGTTTCTTGCCATGATTCCAAGCATTTAGCGTTTGCGGCGGGTGAAGATGGGGCGGATTATGTGGCATTTGGGGCGTTTTACCCGACAACCAGCAAACGCCCTGAAGAACTAGCGAAATACGGAACGCCATCGCCTGAAATACTAAGCTGGTGGCAGGAATATATGCTCTTGCCCTGTGTGGCAATTGGTGGTATTAACCCGCAGAACTGCTTGCCACTGGTTGAATCTGGGGCGGATTTCATTGCCGTTATTCAAGCGGTGTGGAATCACCCTGAAGGCGCGAAGGTGGCAGTGAAAGAATTTAATGAAGCAATAAGAAAAGGACAAAAAAATGAAAATTGACGGCGGTGCTGTGCGTATGGGCATGGTGATTGAGTGGGAAGGTAAATTATGGCTGGTGGTGAAGCATGAAATACGCACACCAGGAAATTTGCGTTCGTTCAACCAAGTTGAGCTAAAAGACATTAAAACTGGCACGAAAAACACCCCGAGATTTTCGTCTTCGGAAAAAGTTGAGCGCGTGTCGCTGGAACAACGCAAGTCTAATTTTTTATTCGCTGATGGCGATGCGCTTACCTTCATGGATACTGAAAACTATGAACAATTCACCATCCAGCGCGATTTTCTCGGTGATGTTGCTGCATTCTTGCAGGACGGCATGACTGTGGATGTTGAGCTTTATGAAGGTACTCCGCTATCGGTAAAACTTCCGCAAAAAGTAACTGCGAAAATCGCCGAGGCTGACCCTGTGGTTAAGGGGCAGACGGTTTCTTCGTCTTATAAACCAGCTATTCTGGAAAATGGCGTGCGCGTTATGGTTCCTCCGTTTATCCCTGCTGGTGAAACCATCGTTGTTGACACCACCACCATGGAATATATTGAACGAGCGAAGGTGAGTTAATAAGGAATTGAAGAAATGAGGAATTGGAGAACAGAAGAAAAAAACCACAAAATATTCCTAAATTCATCAATTCTCCAGTTCTTCAATTCAAATTTACTAATACTTCAATAATCGAGTCCTTTTATGCAAACACCTCTACTTAATGTTATGACCGCTGCGGCTATTAAGGCTGGCAAGGGTTTAATGCGCGATTTTGGCGAGGTGGATGCTTTGCATATCTCGCGCAAGAGTGCTTCTAATTTTGTGACCAAGTCAGATGTCCGCACGGAAAAACTCTTGCAAAAAGAGCTTTCCATTGCCCGTCCTGCATTTGGTTTCTTGATGGAAGAGGGCGGCGAGGTAAAGGGCAAAGACGCTTCGCACCGCTGGATAATAGACCCGCTGGATGGCACGAGTAATTTTATCCACGCTGTGCCTTATTTTTGCATATCTATTGGGCTGGAAAAAACCTATCCAAATGGTGACAGCGAAATCATTGCTGGCGTGATTTTTGACCCCATCCACAACGAGCTATTCACCGCCGAAAAAGGCAAAGGTGCTCAGGTGAATAACCGCAAATTGCAGGTTTCTAACCGCGAAAATCTGGAAGAAGCGATGTTGGTTGCGGGCAGCCCACGCGATGCTCTGGCGACTTTTGATGCCGTTTCTAAAAGCAAGGCGACTGTGCGCTATTTCGGCGCGGCAGCTTTGGATTTGGCATATTTGGCAGCTGGTCGCATTGACGCTTGCTGGTATCACAATATACAGCCGTGGGACATAGCGGCGGGTATGCTGATGATTCAGGAAGCGGGCGGAGTTTTTACCGCCCTAGACGGTGCGCCAGCCAGCGTCTATTCGCCAGCGGTTTTCGCCAGCAATCAGCCGCTTTATAAAGATGTGCAGAAAATCGTAGCTGGATAGTTTTTAGTTATGCTTTATAAATTCGCTAGACCGTAGCGAAAGTGTTAGTTTCCGAGAACCGCAGCGGAGTGTACGCGCTTGTACATGAGCAGCGGAAGCGCAGGAAACTGGCACTTGTAGCAAGGTATAGTAGAATTTATGAACATAACTTGTTCCATGGCATTTTTGCCATCACCATCGCCAATCCACAAAAGCCCGTAAGCCCAGCAAAGGTTAGACCTGCGCCAAAAAAGCCTGTAGCGAGGAAAAATAGAGGGCTGATAAAATATCCAAGCAAGCTTGCGACAAGAAGGCATATTCCGATAGTCAACTGCACTTGCCTGTCAAGCGGCAGGAAGAATTTGCCCGATGCGCGGATGGGATAGCCTGCCTCTGCCCATGCTGAAATTCCGCCTTCTAGGTTGTAAATCTCAAGGCTGGGGTCTTCCGCCAGCAATTTTTCACAAGCCGAACCGCCGCGCCCACCTTTTCGGCAATGGATAACCAGCTTTTTACCAGCGCAATTCGGCAGTACGGCTTTGTTAATTCCCGAGAGCGGGAGCAGCAGCGCACCTTCAATGCTTTCCGCAGCATTTTCCGCTGGCTCGCGCACATCCACCAACACTGCCTCGCCATTATCCAGCCAGTTTTTAAGAGTATTTGCAGTTACCATTTTTAGTGACATTTTTATCTCCTATTATTTAGTATTACCTAATATATTGCGTCATTTACAGTAAATCATATATAGCGTTGAAAGCAATGCCTGCGCTTCTAGGCTGGAAATGCGGTAATATACTTCTAGTCCGCGCTTGTGCGCCGTAACTAGCCCAGCTGCCCGCATCTTTGCCAGATGTTGGGACAGAGCCGATTGTGATAAATCAACTATTTCAGCAAGCTCCCCAACGGTTTTTTCACCAGAAACCAGATTGCACAAAACCAGCAAGCGCTTGGCATTAGCGAGCTGTTTGAGCATTGCCTCCGCCGCGCTTGCATTTTTTTTCATTGCCTCTATGGCGAGATTTTTTTGTTTTTTCATATTGACAATATATTAGATGGTGCTAAATTAGTCAATAGGATTTTTACAAACTATCAGGAGATAAAATTATGGAAAAGAACTATCCAGAAATTACCAAAAACATTTCTGCGAATATCAAAATTCTACGCAAAGACATTCCCGAAACCATGCAGGGCTTTTCTGCTTTGGCGATGGCTGCTTCAAAAGATGGCGCACTCGACAAAAAAACTAAAGAGCTAATCGCCCTTGCCATTGGTGTTTCCACACGCTGCGATGGCTGTATCGGTTTTCACTCGGAAGCCTTGGTAAAGCTCGGCGCAACCCGCGAAGAAGTGGAGGAAACCCTCGGCATGGCGATTTATATGGGCGGTGGCCCTTCTTTGATGTATGCTGCGGACGCTTTGTCGGCATATGAACAGTTCTCGGCAAAAGCTTTAGCGTAAATAAACCTAAACAAAGGAATAAAAATATGAAATGTAATGTTGGAAAAACTGATAAGTCCTTACGGATTATCGTTGGTATTGCTATAATTCTGGCGGGTGTGGCTTTTGGAAGCTGGCTCGGGTTGATTGGTATTATGCCAATAGTAACGGGCTTTTTTCGCTATTGCCCAGCTTATACAGTTCTTGGCGTGTCAACATCTACCGACAAAAAATAACCATTACAACAACTCCAAATAGACCCTGATGGTCTGCTCGCACATTTTATCTAACGAGAAGAGTGCTGCGTTTTTAATCGCGTCGCGCTCAACTTGCTTGTATAAATCGTCGGGCATGGTTAGCACATTATCAATGGCATCCGCCAAGGTTTGCACATCATTCGGCGGCACGAGAAGACCAGTTTCTTTGTCAATTACTGTTTCTTGCGGCCCGCCGTGATTAGTGGTGATCACGGGCTTGCCCATTGCTTGCGCCTCCAGAACCACGCGCCCAAAGGCTTCTGGCTCAATAGAAGTGGCAACCACCAAGCGCGACAACATATAAGCTTCGGTGATGAACTGCGTGTGCCGAGCAATGCGAACATGCCCAGAAAGCCCAAGATCTATAATTAATTTTTCAATTTCCTCGCGGTAGCTGGTGTGTCCTTTGTCATCGCCAAGTATCACCGCGAAAAAATTGCGGTGCGGCAGTTTGGCAAGGGCTTTAACAAAGACTTCCTGCCCTTTCCAGCGGGCAAAACGAGCGGGAAATAATATCATCGGCAAATCTTCAGGTAGTCGCCATTCCAGCGCGAGATCAATCATCCGCGGCACACTATAAGCCTTGGGATTAAACAATTGTAAATCTACGCCGCGCTGAATAATCCGCAGTTTGCTAGCGTCAATATCATAGTTTTTTTGTATATGGTCAGCGATAAAATGGGAAATGGCGATTACCAAATCACCACGCGTCATGATGGAATTATATTTGCGTTTCCATTCATTTTGTAAGCCGTAAGTGCCGTGAAAGGTGGTGACAAATTTGCAGCCCGTTCTCTTTGCGGCAAGCCACGCGCTCCACGCTGGCGCACGCGAACGAGCATGGACGATATTGACATTGTTTTTACGAATAAGCGCGGCAATTCGCAAAGAATTAAGCCAAATGGTGAAAGGGTTTTTGCTGGCAAGCGGCATGGTTATATGTGTTGCGCCCGCTTGCTGAATTTGTGTGACCATCGGCCCGCCACTAGAGGCAACCAGAGCCTTACCGCCAGCTTTCACGATGGCGCGGGCGATTTCCACAGTGCCGCGCTCCACGCCGCCGCTACGAAGTTCAGGTAAAATTTGCAGGATGATAGGAGGATTATAGTTCATTTTTGTTATACCATTACCTTTACATAAGTTCCCGGTGCGTCGGCAAGTGGTTTTAGCTTTCCGCCACCAACAGCGCGGGCAGTGACTTTGCCGCCAGAAAATTGTTCTTGCCATTTATTCCAATCTGGCCACCAAGAGCCAGCGGTTTCCTTCGCCGTTTCCAGCCATTTATCAGGGCTTGCTGGCAGTTTATCATTAGTCCAATAACAGTATTTTTGTTTTGATGGCGGATTGATTACGCCAGCGATATGACCAGAAGCAGCGAGGACAAAGCGAATATTTCCGCCAAAAATCTGCGTTGCCGCATAAGTTGATTTCCATGGTGCGATATGATCTTCGCGGGTGGAAATCATATAGGTTGGCGTGGTAACCGTTCGTAAGTCAATCGGCACACCTGCGATTTTTAGCGCATTTGGCTTTGCGAGAAGGTTTTTTTGATACATATTGCGCAGGTAAAAACTGTGCATAGTGGCTGGCATCCGCGTGGAATCCGAATTCCAATAGAGCAAATCAAACGGAAACGGATCTTTGCCCAGCAAATAATTATTCACCACAAACGACCAGATTAAATCATTAGCCCGCAGCATATTAAAGGTGAGAGCCATCTCGCTACCTTCCAGATACCCTTGCTGCGACATGCGGTTTTCAAGTAGTTTTAGCTGCTCTTCGTCAATGAACACCGATAGCTCGCCAGCTTCGGAAAAATCAATCATAGTAGTTAGGTAAGTTGCGGATTTAACTCGGCTTTGCTGACCTTTCGCCTGCAACCAAGCAAGAGTTATGGACAGCAGCGTTCCGCCAAGGCAATAGGCAATGACATTGGTTTCTTTTTCGCCTGTCGCCTGTTCAATCGCCTCCAGCGCGGCAAGCACGCCCTCTTTCATGTAATCTTCAAAGCTTTTGCTGCTAAGTTTTGCATCAGGGTTCACCCACGACACGATAAACACCGTATGCCCTTGATCCACCGCCCATTTGACGCAGGAATTTTCAGGCTGCAAATCCAGAATATAATATTTATTTATCCACGCAGGAATCACCAAAAGCGGAGTTTTATTAACCTCTTTAGTGGTTGGTTCATACTGAATAAGCTCAATTAAATCATTGCGAAAAACTACTTTTCCCTTGGTAATGGCGAGGTTTTTACCAACTTCAAACGCTTTATCATCAGTCATGCTAATCCGCACGCTGCCTTTGCCGCGTTCAATATCTTCAAGTAAATTTCCTAGTCCCTTCACCAGATTTTCGCCGTTGCTGTCAATGGTTGCTTTCAGCACCTCTGGATTGGTCATCAGGAAATTACTCGGACACATAGCATCAACGAATTGACGGGTGTAAAAATCAATTTTGCGGGCATCATGCGATTCCAGCCCTTCAACACCGCTTACCGAATTTTGAATCCATTTTGCGGAAAGAAGATATGACTGTTTGAGAAAATCAAACACGGCGTTTTCCTGCCAAGCTGCGTCCTTAAAGCGGCGATCGCGGCTGTCAGGGGCGATTACAGGCTCTTGTTCATCACCCAGCAACCGCTGCGCGGTTTTTTGCCAGAGGAACATATAATCCTGCCACATTCCAAATTGTTTTTCCATCAGCGACAGCGGGTCGCTCATCAGGCGGGTGAAAAGTTCAGCAAAGGCACTGCCGATATTCAGCGGGTCAATCGGCGAGCTGCCAGCATCATGCGCCTGCCGCGCCAAAAACTCCTGCATAATCAGCTGGCATTTCTCGGCGGCTTTTGCCATATTTGCAGCAAATTCAGCAGGATCGTGGATGTTGTCTTGCTTAGTGCTGTGTGCTTTTTTATCGTTTGGCTTGTTGTTTTGCATATATCGACTTCATGTCTAGAATTATTCCGAAAAGACTTATGATAAAAAACTTGGCGGTAATGGAAATAGGCAATTGCATAATAGAAGCCTATATTATATATAAGCTTTGGGTAGAACCTAGGCTATCTAAGCAGGTTGGATAGAATTAGGCAACTATAAAACTATATATCTGGGCGTCACAATGAAAAATATAAAGATGAAAAATACAAAAAAATATTTGAGCATTATTTCACTACTCGCGCTAACCGCCTGCGATACATCTTATGCGTGGGAAAGCATAACTGGTGAGAGGCCAGATCAAGTGGTTGACGGGCCGCGCCGTACGCCTGTGCTTAATAAAACTGCCGCCGCTTCTAAATTGCCGCCAATGCTTGAAACAGTTGCGCCTTCCGCACCTGCTGCGTCTTCTTCTGTATCTGTTATGAGCAACCCTTATGAGCAATATAACCCAGAGCAACCACAGCAAAATGCTACTGTTGCCTTAGAGGATAATAGCAAAGATAACGGAAATTTTTTCACTCGTGCGATAGGACTTGATGAAGCAAAGCCGCAGCCTCAAAATCAGATGGTGCAAGCTGGAGGTGAGGTTGCTCGCAAGCCAATTGCTGGAAACCCTTATTACGCGCCAGAGACCTCGCCTACTGCGCCGCTTCCTGCACCCGCTGTTGCGGTTGAAACTCCGAAGCTTTCTAGCGTTCCCGAAAAGCCAAAACAGTTGGATGTTGTGAAAAGCCAGCATCAACAAAAGCTTGGCGAGCTAGAAACTGTGGCGGCGGTTGCTGGTCAGGATAAACAATTCTTGGATAAAGAAGTTGCTGCGCCAGTTCCCGCGCCAGTTAATCCAGAAACTAAACAAGAAGATACAATGGCGAAACTCACGCCTCTTGTAAAACAGCCAGAACCAGAGGCGAAAATCGCGCCTCTAGGAACGCCTTCGTCGCCGCCAGTTCCTGTTGCTTCTTTGCCAGAAGTTAGCGTTGAGGCTGCTTCTGAGCCTGCGACATCTCCTGTTGCTCGACAAGTAACTTCCGACGCTGCTCCGATTGTTGGTGATTATGGTTATAAATCTGCCGCCAGTTTGCTTGAGGGTGATGCCGCCGCCGCGCCGCTTCCTTCTACTAATATCATCAAAACTATGCGCCCATCGCGTTATGAAGTGCGCAGCACAACAAGTCATTCTGGTTACTAAGAGAATAAATATGCAGCAGGATTTTTATCGTATTGGGCGGCTTCCGCCTTATGTTTTTGCCGAAGTGAATAAAATTAAAGCAGCAGCAAGGGCGGCGGGCAGGGATGTTATTGATTTTGGCATGGGCAACCCTGATTCCACACCGCCAGCGCATGTTATTGAAAAACTGCGCGAAACTCTGAAAGACCCGAAGGTTCACCGCTATTCCCTGTCGCGTGGGATTCAGGGATTACGAAAAGCGCAAGCGGCGTATTATGCGCGGCGGTTTGGTGTGGATGTTGACCCTGAAAGCGAAGTGGTGGTGACCATTGGCTCAAAAGAAGGGCTGGCAAATCTCGCGCAGGCAATTACTGGCATTGGCGATAGGTTTATTGTTCCCGACCCGAGCTATCCGATCCATGTTTGGGGCTTTGTTATTGCGGGTGCGGAGGTGGTTTCAGTTCCCAACAGCACGGGCGAGGATTTTTTTGCCGCGGTTGAGGCGATATTTAACGACGGCAAGCGCAAGCCTGTCGCGCTGATTGTCAATTATCCGTGTAACCCAACCGCGCAGTCGGCAAGCCTTGAGTTTTACGAGCGCGTGATTGAGTTATGCAGAGCGCATCAGGTTTATGTGATTTCCGATTTGGCGTATTGCGAGCTTTATTATGATGGCAACCCGCCGCCGTCAATTTTGCAGGTAAAAGGCGCGAAGGATATAGCGGTGGAGTTCACCACCATCAGCAAAACCTATTCTATGGCGGGTTGGCGTATTGGCTTTGCCGTGGGCAATAAAACGCTGATTTCCGCGCTGACCAAAATAAAATCATACCTTGATTATGGCACATTTCTTCCTGTGCAGGTGGCAGCAGCGGCGGCTATTAACGGCTCGCAGGATTATGTGGTGAATTTGCGGGCGATGTATAAAGAACGCCGCGATATTCTGGCGGAAGGCTTGATAGATGCTGGATGGGATGTGATTGTGCCAGAGGCTTCTATGTTCCTGTGGGCGGCGATACCAGAGGCGTACCGCGAGCTTGGCTGCCTTGAATTCTCCAAATTATTGCTGCAACACGCGGATGTAGCCGTTGCTCCGGGGATTGGCTTTGGCGCAGGCGGCGAAGGCTTCGTTCGCATCGCGCTGGTGGAAAATAAACACCGCATTCGCCAAGCTGTGCGTAATATCAAGCAATTCCTAGCCGAAGACCCTGCGAAATTTATCAAAAAGCTGGAAGCTGTTTAGCTCATAACATCGCGCATAGAGTATAGGCCGTTTGTCTTATTCTGCGCCCAGATGGCGGCGGTAGTTGCCCCTTGTGCGTAAATCTCGCGCGAAAACCCTTGGTGGGAAAGGGTGATTAGTTCGCCGCCACCTGCGAATAAAACATTATGGATGCCAACTACATCGCCGCCTCGCAGCACAGAAAAACCTATATCGCCTGCTTTTCGTTCGCCGTCTCTATCCAGAATTTTTTTATCATCCAGCGACACGCCACGCCCTTTAGCGGCAGCGCGACCAAGCATAAGAGCCGTGCCAGATGGCGCATCTTTTTTATGCCTGTGGTGCATTTCAGCTATTTCAATGTCATATTGCTCGCCCAAAATCTTTGCTGCTCGTTCAACTAGGGATTCAAGCAAATTCACGCCGATGCTAAAATTTCCTGACTGTACAATGCGGCATTTTTGGGCGTAGCCTTCCAGCTCTTTTTGTTCGCTGGCGGAAAAACCCGTCGTTCCCACTACTAAAATCCCCCCCGTTTTTGCCACTTCTTTGGCGTTGGCAAGGGTGGCTTTGGGGCTAGTAAAATCTATTATAGCGGCGGCTTTTTCCGCGAGAACTGCTGGGTCGGTGGTGACAAACAGCTTTGCTGCATGCTGATGTTCATGGGCGCGAACACTGCCCGCAACAAGACTTACCGCTTTGTTGGAATGCGCTGCTGCCACCAAAGCACAGCCCATGCGCCCAGTGCAACCTGCGATTGCTATCGTTAGTTTTTCCATGGTCATATTTCCTTTGAACTTGCAATCTTAAAGCCCAGACTGTATATCAACAAAGTTAATTATTCTAGCATAAATAAAAATGTCCATAAAAGTCCGTTTCGCCCCATCACCCACTGGTTATTTGCATCTTGGCAATGTGCGCACTGCGCTGGTGAGCCATTCGTTTGCTATCAACAATGATTTGGCACATTTTTAGGTAAGCTTCATGGAGCAAATACTAATAAACACGCTTAAAAGATTGCTAAAACAGCAGTCTGAAACGGAAGTCGTTGAGTTTAAGGGAAATAATAAAAATTTTAGAGAAATTGGTGAATATATATCTGCTCTGGCGAATTCTGCAATACTAGAAAAACGCGATCGTGCGTGGTTGGTTTGGGGAATAGAAAATAAAACCCACAAAATAATAGGAACAAATTTTAACCCAGAAACGGAAAAATACAAAGGCAATCAATCTTTGGAGATGGGATTGGTTCAGTCAACAAATCCTAAGCCGCATTTTAAGTTTCATAGCATTATGTATGAAAACAAAAATATAGTTATGCTGGAAATTTTTCCTCCAAACACTGCGCCTTTAGCATTTGACGGTGAACGCTATATCCGTGTTGGAAGCCATAAAACGGCATTAAAAAATCATCCAGATAAAGAGGCTATGATTTTTGAAAATCTTGGTACTCGCGAAGATTGGACAGCGCAAATTGTTGCAGATGCTACAATTGCTGACCTTGATCCAAAAGCTATAGCCTTTGCCAGAAAGAAATTTGCTGAATACCTTGCTAAACTAGACTTGCAAGAAGCAACCGAAGTAAGCAAGTGGGATGACATTACCCTGCTTAATAAAGCCCTTGTTACTAAACAAGGAAAAATTACTCGCACCGCTTTGTTATTGCTTGGAAAAGATGAGGCGCAACATTTCCTTTCGCCATCAGACTGCAAAATAAGCTGGATTTTACGAAATGATAATAACCAGCATATTAGTGGGCAACATTTTGGCATACCGTTTTTGCTTTCATCAGAAGAGTTATTTCGGAAAATTCGCAATATTCAGCTTGAATATATGCCAGATGGGACTTTGTTTCCAACCGCCGTTTCGCAATATGATACATGGGTGATTCGCGAAGCCTTACATAACTGCATCGCCCACCAAGATTACAAAATTGGCGGCAAAATAAATGTTATAGAATTTCCAGACAAACTAATCTTTAGCAACTTGGGAAAATTTATCCCACCGAGCATAGAGTGGATGTTAAAAAATGACTCGCCACCTGCTGATTACAGAAATCGTTTTCTGGTGGATGCAATGATCAGGCTTCGTATGATAGATCAAATGGGAAGCGGCATTAAGAGAATGTTTGAAACTCAAAGAAGTCGCTTTTTTCCACTGCCTGATTATATGATTGAAGATAAAAAGGTAGAGGTCGTTATAAATGGAAAAATTATAGATATTAACTACACTCAAATGTTAATGAAGAAGGATGATTTATCTCTTGATGAAGTTGTTTTGCTAGATAAAGTGCAAAAAAATAACAAGTTGGAAGATGGTGATATTAAAAAATTAAAAAGGAAAAAACTAATAGAAGGAAGGTCGCCTAATTATTATATATCTTCTGAAGTGGCAAAATGGACAGAGCAGAAGGCACAATATATTAGGAATAGGTCACTAGATGATAATTTTTTTAGAAAACTAATTTTAGAATTGATAGGCGAATTCAAAAGCGCAAGCAGACAAGAAATTGATGATCTACTAATACCAAAATTATCAGAAATATTAAATTTAGAGCAAAAAAATAAGAAAATAGAGAATTTAATCCAGAGTTTAAGGACTGCTGAGAAAATAAAAAACAATGGAACTAGAAGCAAGCCGCGATGGGTTTTATGTATAAAATGATTATTTTCCTAGATAAGTTTTATATTATTTATTTAGGGAAAGAATAGGGAAGAATAGGGATAGAAAACCAACATAACCTATTGAAATATATATTTACTATATCGGTGATAATAAGTTATATAACAATAAAAATTAAGAGTAAAAAATGATAAAAGTCCGTTTCGCCCCATCACCCACTGGTTATTTGCATCTTGGCAATGTGCGCACTGCGCTGGTCAACTGGCTGTTTGCGCGTAAAAATGGCGGAGAGTTTTGGCTGCGTATTGACGATACGGATACCGATCGTTCCAAAGCGGAATATGAAGATGCGCTAAAGGAAGACCTTGCGTGGCTTGGCTTAGGCTGGAGCAATCTGTTCAACCAGTCACACCGCTTCGCCCAGTACTCCGCAGCCAAAGAAAAGCTAATCGCCGCAGGCAGGCTCTATCCTTGCTATGAAACCGCTGAAGAGCTAGATGTTCAGCGCAAGATGCAGGCTTCGCGCGGGTTGCCGCCGATTTATAACCGCGCGAGCTTGAAACTCTCTTCTGAACAAAAAGCTAAATATGAAGCCGAGGGCAGAAAGCCGCATTACCGCTTTTTGCTTAATGACGCGCCAATCATCTGGCAGGATCTAATCCGCGGAGAGGCAAAATTCCAAGCAACGCACATGAGCGACCCTGTCCTCGTGCGCGAGGATGGCGTTCCGCTATATACTTTTGCTTCGGTGGTGGATGATGGCGAATTTGCCATAACCCATATTATCCGCGGTGAGGATCATGTTTCCAACACCGCCGTTCAGGTGCAGATTTTTGAAGCGATGGGCTACGCGCTCCCCACATTTGGGCATCTGGCGTTACTAAAAACCAAGGACGGAGAAATGTCCAAACGCGTGGGCGGCAATGACATCCGCACGCTCCGCGAAAACAGCATCATGCCGATGGCGATAAATTCTCTGCTTGCAAAAATCGGCACATCGGACGCCGTTGAACCATTTTTGGATCTGGATGCACTGGCTGCACAATTTGAGTTCAAAAAATTCGGGCGCGCGCCAGCGAATTATGACCCGATTGAGCTGGAAAAATTAAATGAGAAACTGCTGCATCAACTGCCGTTTTCAGCGGTGGCAAAGCAAATCGCCTTTGCCGATGAAAAATTCTGGCTGGCGGTGCGGGCTAACCTCAAAAATTTGGGCGAGGCGAAAATATGGTGGGATATTCTGCATGGCGAAGTGAAGGCGGATTTAAGCGCGGAAGAACGCGCTTTCCTACATGAAACTACGGCTTTGCTGCCCGCTGCCCCCTACACAGAAGAAAGCTGGGACGCTTGGCTCGCCGCCATCAAACCCACCACCCAGCGCAAGGGAAAAGAGCTGTTCATGCCTATCCGCAAGGCTCTCACAGGTCTTGAGCATGGCCCAGAATTTAAGAAATTATTGCCGCTTCTGGGTGAGGAAATGGTGAAAAAGAGAATATCTGTATGAGTGTTTTTTCCAACGCCAGCAGCGTAATGGTTTATGATCCTCTTTTTTGCTTGCTGCACCATGTGTATGGCGAGAAATAATTTTTTAAAATTTGTGGAAATGCAAAATGAGGACAATAAAATGGCAAAGCAAAGCAAAGATTAGGGTTTTGTGGTTTGCTGTCAAGCAAAGATTTTTGCGAAGTGAGCTAGGCTTTACCCTTATTGAGCTTTCAATTGTTTTGGTAATTATCGGTTTAATTGCTGGTGGTATTTTGCTTGGTAAAGCTTTGATAGAAGCCGCGGATGTTCGCTATGCTGCTTCGCAGCTTACGCAGCTAGAAACTTCTTACCGAAATTTTCAACTAAAATATAACTGCATTATTGGCGATTGCCCGAATGCGACCTCTTTGTTCGGGGCTAATTATTATACTTATAGCCCAGGATGCACCTATACTAACGGTGCAGGTAATGGTGATGGCAATGGAATTATTGATGGTGGTGGTGGCTGGTGGGGCTGCGAATCTTTTAATGCTGCTGCAAGTTTAGCAGTATCTCAAATGTTGCCATCAAGCATTTATAATGCAAAAGGAGAAGAATTATATATAAATAATAATATGTATTTTAAATGGATTGATGGTGCTTATGGTTATTTCTATAATGATGATTTATATCAACCTTCTGGTATGCCGATGCTTCACGAAAATACAGTAACCTTTTTTAAGAACTTGCCAAGCTGGCCAACTGGTGCTGCGATGAATCCTGTAAAGGCACAAGCAATTGACACGAAAATTGATGATGGCTTGGCAGAAAAAGGAAAGTTTAGCGGGGTACAGGCAGCAACCGACGCTGTTCCTAATACTCTTATTCCAACTTCATGTTCCAATGGTTCTGTTTATAACACCAACGAAGATGCAACTTGCAGAGTTTTGTATTATTTTAAGTAAGCTCAAGGTGATATGTAGACATCCAGAAACTTGCCTAAAAATTTGTTGTATGTTAGTAACAAAACAAGGAGCAACTGGATAAAGACCTTTGCTGGTATGACAAGGATATATTAATGACAATCTCACTTTACAACACCCTCACCCGCCAGAAAGAAGAATTCAAACCCGCTGACGCAAAGAATGTACGCATGTATGTTTGCGGGCCTACGGTTTATGACCGCCCGCATCTGGGCAATGCTAGAAGCGCAGTGGTTTATGATGTTCTGTTTCGCTTGCTGCGCCATGTGTACGGCGCGGAGCATGTTAAATTCGTGCGTAACATCACCGATGTGGATGATAAAATAAATGCTGCGGCAAAAGCGGGTGGCGAGCCAATTTCCGCGCTAACCAGCCGCGTTGAGGGCTGGTTTCATGCGGATATGGCGGCTCTTAACTGCTTGCCGCCCACTGTCGAGCCACACGCCACCGCCCATATCGCCGAAATGATTGCCATAATTGAAAAACTAATTGCTGGCGGATATGCCTACGAAAGCGAAAAACATGTACTCTTCCGCGTGAATAGCTATGCGGATTACGGCGCACTTTCAGGGCGAAAATTGGAAGATTTAATCGCTGGTGCGCGTGTGGAGGTGGAAAGTTATAAGGAAAATGCGGGTGATTTTGTGCTGTGGAAGCCAGCAGATGCAGGCGACGATGCAAGCAGCGTTTTTGACTCGCCATGGGGAAAAGGCAGGCCGGGGTGGCATATTGAATGCTCGGCTATGAGCAGCAAATATCTGGGTGATGATTTTGATATTCATGGCGGTGGCGCGGATTTAATGTTCCCGCATCATGAAAATGAAATCGCCCAGTCGCGCTGCGCCTCACCGCATTCAAATTTCGCAAAATACTGGGTGCATAATGGATTTTTGACCGTTAATGGCGAGAAAATGAGCAAGTCACTGGGAAATTTTACAACTGTGAAGGATGTATTAGATAAAGGCATAAAAGGTGAAGTGATAAGATTGGCATTGCTATCAGCACATTATAGAAGCCCATTAGACTGGAATGATAAACTAATTCATGATGCAAATATAACTTTGGATTATTGGTATAGGGCTATAGAAAAACTAACCCCTGATTTGAATACAGACGATTTAGAGAATAAATTTTCTGTAGATAACGATGCTGCTGGAAACAGGATATTGAGTGAGTTAAATGACGACCTAAACATAACTGTTTTTATCTCTCTACTTAATCAATTAGCAAAACACGCTATTGGTTTTTATTCTCAAGATCAGAATGACGCTGCCAATATGAACGCGTATCATCTAAAAAAATATGCTAATAATTTCTTGGGCATTCTTCAAAAATCCCCCGAAGAATGGTTTAAGGGTTCATCTGATGATAATAATTCTACGATAGAAACCCTGATTTCCGAGCGCATAGAGGCGAAAAAGGCGAAAAACTGGGCGCGGGCGGATGAGATACGGAAAAAACTTGCGGATGATGGTATTTTGCTGGAAGATAGACCCGATGGCACAACCGACTGGCGAAGAGCTTGACATATTGGCGCAAAAATGATACGGTAAGCCTATGAATTTCAAAAATGTTATATCCATAGACCCTGCTATTCGTTCGGGAAAGCCGTGCGTAAATGGCACTCGCATTTCAGTTAGCGATGTTTTGGAATATATGGCTTCTGGCATGAGTACAGAGCAAATTTGTCATGATTTTCCAGAACTTAAGGTTGAAGATATCCAAAGCTGCCTTGCCTTTGCTGCTAGCCGCGAGCGGTTGATTCATCAGGCGGCGTTTTAAGTGAAGTTGCTAGTAGATCAGAATTTATCGCGTTATTTGCTGGAATATCTGCTCTCGATTTGGGCTGGAAGCGAGCATGTTGCCTTGCTGGGAATGGGAAAAGCAACTGATAAAGAAATATGGAATTTTGCGCGTGAAAATGGCTATATAATCGTTTCCAAAGATAGTGATTTTGTGCAGATGGCGACTTTATTTGGCGCACCGCCTAAAGTTATTTTGTTAGCGACAGGCAATTGTTCAACTGATAGTATAAAGCATTGTCTTTTAGCGCATCAAAGAGATATAGATAGCTTTTATAAAAACCAAGAAGAATCTTTGCTTGTGATACCTAATTAATTTGGAGAAAAATATGAAAAAATCATTATTATTTATAGCTATGTTGTTTGCGGTTTCGGCTTGCGGTGATAGCAAGGGTGAACGCGCACTTAGCGGTGCGGGGATTGGTGCTGGCGTTGGCGCGGTTGGTGGCGCAATAATCGGCGGTGACCCTGTGACGGGTGCGGTAGTGGGCGGTGCAGTTGGCGCGGCGGCGGGCGCAGTGATTGAGAAACACCAGCTTGACCTTGGCAAACCAATTTGGAAATAGCTCCACAGAAAAATTGCTCACTTTGTCCGCGCCTTGCCGCGTTTCGGGCGGATAATCAGGCGCAATATCCAGAGTTTTTTAACGCTCCTGTGCCTGCATTCGGCGAGCTTGACGCACAATTGCTTGTGGTTGGACTTGCCCCCGGACTTAAGGGAGCGAACCAGACGGGAAGACCATTTACAGGCGATTATGCTGGCTTGGTACTCTATGAATCCCTGCTCAAATACGGTTTTGCTAAAGGAAATTACCAGCAACGGGCAGATGATGGTTTTACTCTCATCAATGCGCGGATTACCAATGCTGTGCGCTGTGTTCCCCCTGAAAACAAACCTGAAATTTCGGAAATAAACCAGTGTAATAGTTTCTTGCGGGCGGAAATGGCTGCTATGCCAAATTTGCGGGTGATTTTATCGCTTGGGCTTATTTCGCATAATGCTGTGCTGAAGGCTTTTGCTTTGAAAGCTTCCCACGCTAAATTTATCCATGGTGCTGCACATGTAATTCCACGCGCAGAAAACAACATCCACCATTTAGCCAGCTATCATTGTTCGCGCTATAATATCAACACAGGCAGGCTCACGCAAAATATGTTTGATGAGGTCGTCGAGCAGGCAAAAAATTTGTTACAATAAAGTTGATTGATTTATAAATATAAATTCAATAAGATATTTCAAATAAAACCTATCGGGTGAAGAATTATGAAATATACAAAAATTGCTTGTGTTGCTGATAGTTCACCAAAAGCACAAGCCGCCCTAAGAGAAATCAAGAAAAATTATGATTTGGTGGAAATCACCAAGCGGCGCATGGGGGCAGAGGCGATTATTGTCCTTGGCGGCGATGGGTTTATGCTGCAAACCCTGCATACTTATATGAAAATGAAGCTGCCGTTTTATGGCATTAATTGCGGTACGGTTGGCTTTTTGATGAATGAATTTTTGCTGGAAAATTTGGATGCGCGGATAAACCACTCGCGCCCGACCACGCTTTATCCGTTACATATGTATGCTCGCAAAATCAACGGTAAAACCGTGCAAGCTCTGGCGTTTAACGAGGTTTCGCTATTTCGCCAAGGGCGGCAGGCGGCGAAGATTCGCGTGGCAATTGACCATGTAATCCGTTTGAATGAGCTGACCTGTGACGGTATCATGGTTTCCACGCCTGCGGGCAGCACGGCCTATAACTTCTCGGCGGGCGGGCCGATTTTGCCGCTGGGCGCGAATTTAATGGCACTCACGCCGCTAGTTCCCTTCCGCCCACGGCGTTGGGGCGGAGCATTGCTCTCGCGCGATTCCAGCGTGAATTTCAGCATTCTTGAACCAAAAAAACGCCCAGTTGCGGCGGTAGCTGATTTCACCGAGATTGAAGATGTGAGCGAAGTGGTGGTGAGCGAACAGCGCAAGTCAGGCGTTACCCTTCTTTTTGACCCAGAACACAACCTCGCCGAGCGGATTATCAAAGAGCAGTTCACTTATTAAAACTCTACTGGCGCGGAAAATCTGCTTGCAATGAAGCTTCAGCAAAATGCTCATGTACTTTTTTGTACACTGCGCTTTTGCTACTTCATTGCTGCGCGCTTTCCTCACGCCAGCGAGTTTTATTCCAATAAAAAGAGCTATTACAAAAATTGTTTTTATTTGCGTTCCCACAGCGCACGAAGCATGCCACGCATAGTGCGGATTTCTTGTTCGTTCCACGCTCCGCGCAGCAACATAGTGCGCAGGTTTTTCCACATTATGGCTTTTTTCTGCTCGGTGCGGAAATATTCGGCTTGGTCTAGGTAGTTTTCTAGCTGTTCAAATAGACCAAGATATTCGCCTTTCGGCGCAGAGTTTGGAGTTTGGAGTGTGGAGTGTAGCCTAGTATTTTTTTCCACACTCAACACTCCAAACTCAATACTCGCTTTCGCCCATTCATACCCAATAATCACCGCCGCCTGCCCAAGATTTAGGGACGGATTTTCCGCTGAAGTGGGAATATTTATAATCGCATCACACAGCACAACATCCTCATTTTCCATTCCCGTGCGCTCCGCGCCGAAGACAATTGCAGTGCGGTTATTAGTTGCTTGTTGTTGGTTGTTGGCAAGAATTTCTGCCATTGCCTCGCTTGGTGAGGTAGTGCGCTTGTTCATATCGCGCGAGCGGGCTGTGGTGGCATAGGCGCAGTGAATATCGACCATTGCGCTCGCAAAATCTGGGTAAATTTTGGCATTTTCAATAATATTAAGACCGCCCGCCGCCATGTCGTTAGCCCTTTGGTTTGGCCAGCCATCGCGCGGTGCAACGAGCCGCAGCTCGCTCAAACCAAAATTGCTCATCGCGCGTGCCACCGCACCGATATTCTCGCCCATTTGCGGGCGGATTAGGATGATGATGGGGGCGGTGATTATAGATTTCATAATATAACCTTAATTGCAGTTTTCCCAATTTTCAGGAAATCCAGCATTTTTTAGGCTGATATATTGGTCGGTTGGGAAGGTATCAATATGCTGGACTAGCCGAGCCCACCATGTTGTAGATGGATTTACAGTCTTTAGTAGAAATTTTATAATTACTAAGCCTGCATATAAACGAGTATTGTTGCCTATATAATTAAATCCTTTAATTTCATCGGCCTTCGGTAATGATGGCTGGTTTACTAGGGTGCGATTCCATAAACGAGAATGGTGAGCGCAGATATTTCTGACATCTCCTAAACATCTGAGCCATGAGGCAAGCATCTCACCTGATGGTATTCCGTAATTTTCCGCAATTTCGTCTTTGTCTTTATGCTTTAGACCGTCATATAAAAAGGATAATAAACCAAAATCAAAAAGTTCGGTTGCCATCCAGATTGGTAAATGATCGCCAGAATATTTACGCTTAAAATGAGCAACAAAATCCTCTCTGGATTTTTTGAATTTATCATCTAAGCGCGACAACCACTCCGCATGAAGGGTTGTATTTTTTCCTTTTTGATTTTTTTTGGAAAAATGACCATGTAGCAAATCAGGATTTCTATGTGCTCTTATGTCATGTTTACCAAGCAAAAGCGCAATATCTGTTCGCAAGGCGATTTCTATGCGTTCCAGAGCGTCAAGAATAATCATTCTCAAGCCTTTATCAAACACATATAATTCAAAAACTGTTTGAAAATTTATTCCTGTTTTAAAATCATCATTAACAATAACCTTTCCACCTTCATCTTGTTCAGATTCTCTAAATGGATACCAATAGGCACTTAAGCGATAATATCCCACTCGTTGCAAGCAGGATTTGGCTTTTTCAACATCGGTGATTATCATTCCTCTAGACCTCAGAAGCGAAACCTGCTGCTTAGGAGTGAGGTATGGTTTTGAATAAATTGTCACGATAAAATCCGCATAATAAAGAAGGCTAGCCCGTACACCGTACGGTGAAGAGGGGCTAGGCGTGTCAGGCTAAGTAGTCGCATTTCTACATAATGATTGCAATAAAAAATGCAGCAGTATGAATATACTATACAAGTTGATGCTTAAGAATTAGATCCAACGCACATCAGTATGTGAGGTAGTCTTAAAAAAAAGAGGGCTAGCCCGTACACCGAGGTGAAGAGGGGCTAGCCATGTCAATAAACATAGTCTCACTTATTTGCATGAACTGCAACAAATAAAAAATCGCAACATTTTGAATATGTTAGTAACAAAGTTAAAATTAACTTTGTTACTAACATATTTTGCTAAAAAAGTCAATATGAAAAATGTATTGAAAGATATAAATAATTTTATATATATAAATAACATTTTTGTTTCAAAAAAGAAAGTGTAACTATATGTCAGAACAAAGAACGGCTTTTGAAGATTATATATATTCTGCTATTGAAAAAATAAATAATGAAATCAAAGAATTGAACAGGGATAAAGTAGCTTTAGAGCGACAACTTATAATTGCGCGGCGTGACAACACAGATATTAGAGATGTTAGCAGAAAAAACAGTATTAACCGAATTATGATTGAAAAAAGAGTTCTTTCTGCTTTGGAGGTAAGAACTAGTATCAGTACCAATACCCTTTATAAACAAGCAAAAGAAGTAAGTTTTTACCTAAATGAAAATACTTTTCGTGCCCAACTTCATAGGATGAAAAATAAAGGTATTATAGAGAATGCTGATCATAACGGAAAATGGCGATTGCCATCTAAATAAGGCATAATTAGATTATTTCATGCTTTTCATCAGCTTATAAGTCACCGAATCGTGCAGGGCGTTAAAAGAGGCATCGATCACATTGGCGGAAATGCCGATAGTGTTCCATACATTGCCATTATTATCTCGTGATTCAATAAGCACGCGGGTGACTGCCTTTGTGCCGTCCTGCGGTGTTAAAATCCGCACTTTATAATCGGTGAGGCTTAAATCCTGAATGCTGGGGAAATGGGCAGTGAGTAGCTTGCGTAGGGCGGCATCCAGTGCGCTTATCGGCCCGTTGCCCTCGGCGGCGGTCATCACTTCTTTGCCATCAATAATCAGCTTCACTGTTGCCTCGCAGATATTCACCAGCTTGCCTTTGGCATTATGTCTGCGCTCACCGATGACGCGGAAACTCTCCACCTCAAAATATTCAGGCACGCTGCCTAGCATACTGCGCGCCAGCAGCTCAAAACTTGCCTCTGCGCCTTCGTAAGCATAGCCTTGCTTCTCGCGCTGCTTCACCTCATGCACCAGCTCGCTCACGCGCTCATCATCCGCGTCCACCTTAATGCCAAACTGGGCGAGCCTATCCAGAATATTGGACTTGCCCGCTTTATCAGAAACTAGCACTGTGCGCTTATTGCCCACCTGCTCAGGGCGGATATGTTCATAGCTGGTGGAATCCTTCGCCATGGCGGAAACATGTAAGCCCCCCTTATGCGCAAACGCTGCCGCTCCGACATAGGCCGCGTGTTGGTTGGGTGCGCGGTTTAAGCGTTCGTCAAGGAAGCGCGAAAGCTTGGTGAGGTCAGCTAGTTTTTCTTCGCTGATGCCAGCGGAAAAGCCCATTTTGAGCATAAGGCTCGGGATAATGGAAATAAGATTAGCGTTGCCGCAGCGTTCACCAATGCCGTTTAGCGTACCCTGCACTTGGCGCACGCCAGCACGCACGGCAGCAAGCGAATTTGCCACCGCGTTCTCCGTGTCGTTATGGCAATGAATGCCAAGATTATTGCCTGCTACATGCTTGGTTACAACGCTTACGATTTCTTCAATTTCATGCGGCAAACTGCCACCGTTGGTGTCGCATAAAACTATCCATCTTGCCCCCGCGTCCGCCGCAGATTTCAGGCAGGAAAGGGCAAATTCAGGGTTTGATTTATAACCATCAAAAAAATGCTCGGCATCATAAAGAACTTCGCGCTTGTTTTTGGCAAGATGGGCGATTGAGTCGGCGATCATGCGCAGATTTTCCGCGAGGCTGACATTCAGGGTGGATTTCACCTGCTTGTCCCAGCTTTTGCCCACAAGGCAGATGGATTTCGCGCCACTTTCCAGAAGGGAGGCAAGGTTTGGGTCGTTTTCCGCGCTTCGCCCGCTGCGCCGCGTCATGCCAAAGGCGGATAGTTTTGCGGTTTTAAGGGCAGGGGGGGCGGCAAAAAACGCGTCATCATTTGGGTTTGCTCCTGGCCAGCCGCCCTCAATATAATCAATGCCGAATTTATCCAGCTCCTTGGCGATGGCGAGTTTGTCGGCAACGGTGAAATCCACCCCGCGTGCCTGCGCCCCATCGCGGAGTGTTGAGTCATAGAGATATACACGGTCTTTAGAATTTTTTGCCATAATTTTCATTTAACATTTTGAATTTTATAGAGTTAAAACTAGCATTTCCGCGCCATGCTGTCAAGAATTACTAGAATTTAATATTTCTGCAATGCGTATTTAACATTATCTTCGTTATTTGTGCGTCACTGAGTAAAATTATTATTAACGAAACGAAAGATGGTTTTATGACAGTTTTTAAGTGGTTGCTGGTTGGTGGCATGGTTTTATCTGTTAGTGCTTGCGGTGGAAATTTATATGCTAGCAAGAAATCTTGTGAACGAGAACAGGCGGGGGATCAAGGCTCTGGCATTGGTGGGATGGCTGGAATGGGCGTTGGAAAAAATGCTGGAACAGTAGCCGCAATGGCAGGTGGCACAGTAGCAGGAAAATACGCTGGACAAGCCTTGTATGATTATGCCAATGCTAATCAGCCAGATGATAATCGTAAATACAAAGATACATGGAACGGAAAATGTGTTTTAGCTGAATAATTCTGGATGTATCCAGTAATTTAGCAGTGGACTTATAAAAATAACTCGCTATATTGGTTAAGTTATTTTTACTAATATAGCGAATATCAACCAATAAAATAAAAAGGATAATACCATGAAAATTGCCGCACCTATTCTTGCTGCTTCATTGCTCACACTTTCTGCTTGCGCTTCTATCATCGAGGGTAGCTCTGATAAAGTGTTTATTAACACTGTTGGCACGAAGTCGGCATCATGCAGGGTGAATAATGAAAGATTTTCATCAACAGCTAATTCTATGTCTTCGGTTGATGTTATGCGTTCGAAAACTGATTTGAATGTTGATTGCAGCGACCAGCAAACAGGTTCTTCTGGCAAAACCACGGTTGCTTCGGATCTTGAGCCATGGACTTTCGGTAATATTTTACTTGGCGGAATTATCGGTCTTGGCGTGGATTTAGGCACTGGTTCAGCTTGGAATTATCCAGCGCAAATTGATGTGAATATGCAGCAATCACAGCCAGCACCAGCGGCTTTGACGCCAGTACCCGCTGTTAATGGTGCTGTTGCGCCGCAAGCTGCGCCTGTACAATCACAGCAAAAACCAACAGGTTTCCTTGTTGCGCCCGCTTCTACTACTGCTCGGTAGTATGCTGATACAATTTTATCACCTAACGACTACACCGCTAGAAAACGCCCTGCCCAAGCTGTTGGAAAAGGCGTTTTCTGGTGGCTATCGTGCTTTGGTGGTGGCGGAAACGCAAGCGCGGGTGGAGCAGTTAAACGCTCTTTTATGGACTTATGACGCTGATAGTTTTCTGCCCCATGCCAGCGCGAACGAGGCAAATCCTGAAGCGCAGCCTATTTTACTGGCAACTGGCACAGAGCCGCTAAACAAGGCGAATTTGCTAGTGATAACCGATGGTCGGGTTTTGGGTGAGAGTGACAAAGATTTTGAGCGCGTACTGGATATTTTTGATGGCAATGATGCAAATTCGGTCGCTGCCGCTCGTACTCGCTGGACAAATTACAAGAATTCTGGCTATGAAATAGCTTATTTTCGTCAAGTTGAACGCGGAGGTTGGGAGAAAAAAACATAAACCGTCACAAAAGCTTAACAAAATTCTTGTTTAACTTTCGTGCAGAATTTGGCAGAATAGAGGCATAGACACGAAAAAAGGTTTTGCCTATGTCAGTTTTTTCCGATTTCAGTAATCCCAAGGGGTTTTTAATGGTGACGGGCGTGACTTTCGCTGCTTTTGCTTCGGGTTTTAGCGTTTGTTTATTTAATCTGGATTCGGTTGGCGAGTGTGTCGCCGTTGCCCATAGCTGGGTGGATACTTTCCGCGCCATTGGCAACCATGTGATAGAATGGGGAATTGCGATTTTCCACGGCAGTTTTGATAGCGCGAAACAATAAAAAATAATTTTCTGCATCAAATACAATCTTGTAGTTGAAACTTTATAATCATTTGTTATAGAAACAACTCGTCATCAATTTGTTGTGAGAAGTTTCATGAGTAATAATCTAGCGTCTACCCCTGTAAATCCTCAAGAAAATAGCACCACCCGCCGCGATTTTATCGCGCTGACCGCGGGCGCAGTTGCCGCTATTGGTGGCTGCTCAGTTGCTTGGCCGCTAATTGACAGCATGAACCCAGCGGCGGATGTCCTTGCTCTTTCCTCTATAGAGGTGGATTTATCGCCGATTAAAGAGGGGCAAACCATCAAGGTTAAATGGCGCGGCGTTCCTGTGTTCATCCGCCATCGCACCAAGGAAAATATTGACGATGCGCGCAAGGTTGATGTTGCTGAGCTTCGCGACCCACAAAAGGACGAAGATCGCGTGCAAAAAGGGCATGACCAGTGGCTGGTGATGGTTGGTGTTTGCACACATTTGGGTTGTATTCCGCTGGGTGATGCTGGCGATTATAAGGGCTGGTTCTGCCCTTGCCATGGATCGCATTATGACAGCGCAGGGCGCATCCGCAAAGGCCCAGCCCCGCGCAATCTGGATGTTCCAAAATATACATTCCTAACTGATAACCGCATTAAGATTGGCTAATAACTATGGCACACGCACAACAAGAACAACAAGCAGGCATCAAAGGTTGGATTGAATATCGCCTTCCTGTGTTTTCATTTTTGAACAACAGCTTGGGTAATAACTACCCAGCTCCGCGCAACTTGAACTATTGGTGGAATTTCGGCTCAATTGCTGGCATTTGCTTGGTGTTGCAAATCATTACGGGCTTGTTTCTTTCTATGCATTATACGGCTCATGTTAGCATGGCGTTTAACAGCGTGGAGAGCATCATGCGTGATGTTAATTACGGCTGGTTGATGCGCTATGCTCACGCTGTGGGCGCGTCTATGTTTTTTGTGGTGGTGTATATCCATATTTGCCGCGGGCTGTATTACGGCTCATACAAAGCCCCACGGGAGATTTTGTGGTGGCTGGGCTTGGTGATTTTCCTGCTGATGATGGCAACCGCGTTTATGGGGTATGTGCTTCCTTGGGGGCAAATGAGCTTTTGGGGCGCAACGGTTATCACCAATCTATTCTCGGCAATTCCTGTGGTTGGTGAGTCTATCGTGCATCTGCTCTGGGGTGGTTTTTCGGTTGATAACCCTACGCTAAACCGCTTTTTCAGCCTGCATTTCTTGCTGCCATTTGCCATTGTTGGCGTAGTGGTGCTGCACATCTGGGCTTTGCATCAGCATGGTTCAAACAACCCGCTGGGCATTGATGTGAAAGGCAAGCAGGACACTATCCCGTTCCACCCATACTATACTTACAAAGACTTTTTCGGCTTCGGAATTTTCTTTATGGTGTTTGCGTGGTTTATTTTCTTCTCGCCAAATTCGCTTGGGCATCCTGATAATTATATTCCTGCCAATCCGATGGTGACCCCTGCTCATATCGTGCCTGAATGGTATTTCCTGCCGTTTTATGCGATTTTGCGGGCAATCCCTGATAAGCTTGGTGGTGTAATTGCTATGTTCGCTGCTATCCTTATTATGTTTGTGCTGCCATGGATTGATCGCTCAAAGGTTCGCAGCGGTAATTTCCGCCCATGTTTCCAAAAACTATACTGGGTGTTTATTATCAACGCAATCGTGCTTGGCTATATGGGGGCGCAACCAGCAGAAGGACTGTATCTAATCATTGGGCGCATCGCCACCGCGATTTACTTCGCCTATTTCCCTGCGCTGTGGTGGTTAAGCGGTCGTGAAAAAACCTTGCCTCTGCCCGCCAGCATCAGCGAAGCAGTGCTTGCCAAACAAGCGAAAACCAATGCCAATGCACATCATTAATGGATAGATTTATGAAAAAGACATTTTTAATTACAGTATCATTACTTGGCATGAGTGCGGCTGGAGTAGCTTTTGCAAGCGGTGGTGAAACGCACCATAAACAACAAAACTGGTCTTTTGACGGCGTGTTCGGCAAGGTTGATAAACAATCGGCGCAGCGCGGCTTTCAAGTTTATAAAGAAGTTTGTGCCGCTTGCCACGGTCTAAACCGCATTGCCTTCCGCAATCTAGCCGATCTTGGCTTTTCGGAAGCTGAGATAAAAGCTCTTGCCGCCAGCTATAAAGTGCCGACTATGAATGATGATGACGGAACTATGACCGAGCGCAATGCTCTGCCGTCTGACTATATTCCATCACCATTCCCTAACGAACAAGCGGCGGCGGCTGGTTTTTCTGGCAAAGCTCCGCCTGATTTGAGCCTGATTGTAAAGGCTCGTCCAGATGGCGCGAATTATCTTTATTCATTGCTAACTGGTTATGGACAAACGCCGCCAGCCGAGCATATCGTTCCAGAAGGGTTGCATTATAACCCATATTTTGCAGGTGGAAATATAATCATGCCTGCGCCACTTTCAGACGGGCAGGTTTCGTATGAGGACGGCACAAAGGCTAGCATTGACCAGATGTCGCAGGATGTAACAAATTTCTTGCAATGGGCGGCCGAGCCAGAGATGGAAGCTCGTAAGCAGATGGGTATCAAAACCCTGATTTATCTAGCGATTTTTACGGCATTTATGTATATTGCTAAACGCAATTTATGGAAGAAACTCCACTAGAGGGTTTTTTCCTGCTTTGTTGATTATTTCGTGGTTTGCGCCATTATCCAGCAGCAGGAAAACTGCTTCTTGGTTTTTGCGCATGGCGGCGAGCATGACAGGAGTGTTTCCGTCTTTGTCGATTGCGTTAATATTCGCGCCGCTTTTTATCAAAAAAGTTATCATAAAAAGTTTGTTATTGGCTGCCGCTAGATGCAGCGGTGTGCGCTTATTTGCGTCGAGCTGTCCAACCCACGCGCCATTTGCGATAAGTTTCCGTGCGGCATTTACCAGCCCATTGCTGGCTGCGGTGTGTAATGGCGTTTTATTTTGTTTGGTTGTTGCTGTTGGTTTGCGTGTGTTTTCTGCTGGTGTTTGCGGTTTTGTTTTTTGAAAAGTTTCATAGAGGCTGCCGTGTGATTTCAAAAACGCCAAGCTATCCGCCTGATTGAATTTATGATAGGCACTGCCCAGCCCCGCCGCGAGTAATATAATAAAGGCTTTCCGCCAGAATTTACCGCGCTTTTTGGGCGGTGTCGGCGAGGGTAGGGCGGGCTGTTTATGGGTATATCCTGTCATATTCCATTGAATTTATTAGATTTATTTTGTTTTTCCCACCATCCCTTGCGCGAATAACATAGATATGTTAAGATAAGCTTAACAAAAACGAAAAAGGCAAAAAAATGTTTTCGGCTGTGAATAATATTAACTCGCCAACTATACCATCTTTGGTGGCAACTGCGCTACCAAGAAGTGATGCCCTGCGCGTTCCATATTACACTGTGCCGCCGATAGTTGCCAGCCAGCAGAGTGCCAGCCAGCAGAGTTATAATCAGCCTATGGACATAGTTTATAAAACCGCGCAAACGAATTTTTTAGCGCAGTTGGCAGGTGGCGAAATTTCATCAGAAGTGCGCGGTATTTTTGTGCAATATGAAAAGTTGGTGAGTTATGGAAATGTAAAATACAGACCAAGTGATGCAGGAAAGCCAGCCACGCCAGCGGGGTTGTTTGACGCTATACTCCACGAAGAACAAAGTTATGCCGCACCCATAACTACTGACATAATTACGGCTTCCAGCCCGTCAGAGTTACCAGTTCAAAGCTCGCCAGAATTCGTCCGTTCTCGCCCGCAAAATCCCGTAGATAATTATCCACCGCCTGCATCAGAATCGAACAAGGCGTAAAATTTTTTGTGCGGGAGTACAGCGCGTTTGCCTCGCCCATTCCGCGTAAGTCGTGCATCAGCTTCAGCGGATGAGCATATTCTACATTTAGCATTTCACTGTCGGCAACGGGGAGGGAAAATCCCGCCCGCTGTAATAAATTCGCGCCGTCGCGGGCATCAATAAATGGCGATATTCGCGGTGATACGCCGCCGCTTGCGGAAATTTCCGCCCCTTCAAACGATGCCCGCAGTTCTTTCAGCGTATGACCGCCAAACAGCATGGCAAGAAATAAACCATCAGGTTTGAGAGTGCGGCGAATTTGCGCGAGCGTTCCTGCCAGATCATTGACGCTGTGCAAGCTGCCAACGCTTAGTATAAGGTCAAAACTATCGTCCGCAAATGGCAAAAATTCTTCATCGCAAACCACGCGCAAACCACTGGATTTTTTGAGGAGTGGTTCACAAAATTCTGCCTGCACCAGCGTTTGCACACCGCCGCGCCCTGCTAGAGTTTGCCCTATTATGCCTGTCTTTGCCGCCAAATCTAGCGCGGTGGGGAAGTCGCGCTTAATATATTCCAACCGTTCGCACAGGCGGCTTGCCATTTCACGGAATAAAAAATCATGTTTTTCAAATTCTTGCGCGGCGCGGTCGCGACGGCGACGCACTAATGGTCGGTTGAATAGCATCGGGACTTGGTTCATGCGGATAATCCTAATTTATTTTACCTTTTTGCTATGCTACCGCTTGCATATAAAAAACACCATGCTATCTTTGATTAAGTATAATTAAGAAAATATATTGCGGGAATAATATAATGGCAAAAAAAGACTTTCTCCACGAAACGCATGCGCTGCAAATCGTAACTGAACTTAGCAATCAGCAGATAGAGTTTATTTATAATAATCAGGATAGGGATGTTGCGTATCGTCTTGGAAAATTGCGTGATGCGATGTGGGGAAAGGTATCAGTTGGTTATGGCGATATTATTAAAATTGAAGCACCATTATCGCTTGAACAAAGAGAGAAAATATTTGCGGAGAGTTTTGAAGGACTTAATAAAGAGCAGCAAAATTTATTGATCGATTCCTATGCCAAGATGGGGCATTTGTACGAAATATCCGCAATTTCAGCCCGTTCCAATTACTTTGATAAAATTAAAAAAGATCCTCGCGAACGCGCCGTTGATTTTGGCGGTGTTGATGATTTTATTTATAAAGATGAGGACAAAAACAAAAATCCTGCTAACCAAATAAAACTGGATGAATGGATTAAAAAACTTAATAAACCAATCTTTGAGATGGTTTTTACCGCCCACCCGACCAATGTTAATGGTTTGGAATCTATGAGGGCGCAGCGAGAAATTTGCAAGGCGATGGAAACTGGCGATAAAGAAGCTATCAAGGCTGCTGTTGCCGAATATCAGAAAGCTCCGTTGCTTAATAAGGATGGAAAAAATCTAACCGTTCGTGATGAAACAGAAAATACTCTGTATTTCCTTGGTAATATCTATGAGGATTTGGATAAAGCCTATAAACGCTATGACGACCCGCTAGCAAAAAAGGCTGGTAAAGAAGGGGTAGAATACGACCCGACTAAACTTGACCTGAAAATCCGCCTTGGTGCGTGGGGTTCATCGGGCGATAAGGACGGTAATAAGAATGTCACCGCCGAAACTACTCTGGAGGCGATTGCACTGCACACACAGGCGGCACTTACCCATTATAGCGAGGATTTGGCAAAATTAAATTCACCAAGCTTAGGTGCGTGGAACACATTATTATCGGAAAAGAAAGTAGCATTAGAAAAACTACTACCAGAAATTGAAGGGCTACGAAAAAACTCTGTTGCTGCTATGAATGGCAAAATGCTGGATGATGGTAGCGCGCCAATGTCTTCACAGGATTTAAGCAATAATTTTGACGAGCTTTCCAAGCAATTAGCCAATATCCGCGATGGTTTAGATGCAAAAAAATTTACTGATGATATTCAAGCTGCTTATACGCAAAACAAAGACCAAGAAACGCTGAATTTGCTGCGTCGCGCTCGCATTTTTGGCTTTAATTTTGGTAAGATTGAATATCGTGAAACGGCGGAACAATATGAGCGCGTTGTTGAGGAGTTAATCAGTAAACAACTGCCTAATTATACTTCACTAGAACCAGAGGAAAAAGCGACGGCACTAACGCGGTTATTGCAAGATAATGACAATGTTGCGGCAAAGTCTTTGGCGAATATGAAACAAGAAATTGTGGAGCGTGGCGCGGGCAAAGCATACAGCGATGAAAAATATAAAGATGGTAAAAACAAAGGAAAATATGTTGAGGGTTCTGCCCTGCCGATAGCCTATCACAGCATCAAGCGCATGGAATTGGCACGCGATTTCCCTGATATTATTAAGGACAATGTTCTAGCGGAATGTGGTTCTCTGGACTTGAAAGATGACCAAGGAAATAAAATAGAGCCAACAGAGACGCAAGCTGCGGCACAGGGAGTGGCAAATTTATTAGAAGCACAGTTTTTGCAACGCGCTGTTGAGAAGGTTGAAAAAAAGGATGGCAAAGAAATAGTAAAACGAGCCGTGCTTGGCATCGTGCCACTTTTTGAAGAGCCAGACACCATGAAATATATAGATAAAATCATGGGTGCAGCATATGACAATCCTGCGTATAACGATCAGCTTAAATTACTACAAGGTGATGATAAGCAACGAACACAACAGGTACAGATTGCGCATAGTGATAATGCCCGTCGCTCTGGTTTGCAAGCCGCGCGCGCTTATATTCATGAAGCGCATAAAAAAATGGCAAAAGTTAATAAAGAACATGAAGTAAACACGCAATTTTTCGAAGGTGGCAGTGTGTCAGATGCTTACCGCAATGGTGTGCGGGCGATTTCCGCTAATGTGGAATCTTTCGGTTTATATGATTTTGCAAAAATGACTTTCCAAGGCGGGGATTTGCTCAATTATTTCAATCATCCTGATTCTACTTCTCGCTTATTCTATCGCCAGATTTCGCATCAATCTAGTGGTTTGGAGGAAATGCCAAATGGTGAGTGGCGTACTGCGCCAGCAGTTCAAAATCAAAATAATATTATGGATGAAGTGGCGATTTCCGCCCTTAAGTCTATGCTTAAAGACTATCAGGATAATGATTTCACGCAAAATAATATGGGGTCGTTACTTGGTGTTCTTGGTTATAAAAAAGAAGTTTCTGATAGCAATTCTTCTTCTCGTGGGGAGCGCAGCATTGTCGCAAATATTGCTGATACAGTGCAGAGTTCAATTAAAAAGATTGTAGCAGTTGCCATTGATTCTGTTCGCACTATTGGATTTAGCAAAACATGGCAAAACAATGCTATTGTACCTTCGTGGATTGGTTCGCTTACGCTGCGTGATGCGCTGGAAAAATATACTCAGGAAAAATATGAGGAATTGGCTAGTAATCCTGCCCCAACTTCTGAACAACAGGATTTTGAGGATCTGGTAAAAGATGCAAAAGCAATAGGTGTGGATGGAAAAGTTCATCTAACTCCTCAGTTATTAAGAGCATTTTATGTAAACTCAAATACTTTCCGTGATGCTCAGGATCGCTCGGCATTTGCTCTGGCTCTTTCTGATATGAATGCGGCAGATAAAATAATTGGTAGAAAATTACAAAATGCTGATTTGAACGACCCAGATAGTGTAATAAACAAGGCTAACGCAGAAAAATATCTTATTCGTGTGAAAGATACTTTTGAAGCCGCTGCAAGCCTTGCGTATGAGGCGATTACTGGTGAAAAATTCTCAGTAACCGAACAAGAGGCTGGCAAGAAAAACAATGAGATTGAAGCGCAAATCACCAAAGCACTGCCCAATCTAAATGGCGAATTGGCTCGCAAGAAAAATTATAGCGATTTTATTATGTATTTGCGCAGTGAAAAGCCAGAAATTTTTGAGGATCCAAATTTGGCGCGTACGATTATTTGTGCTGGTGACACGGTGAATCATGGACGCTGGATAGGGGCGAGCGATAACACCTATATCCAGAGCCGTATGCCAAATAAAGAGCGCAGCGTAGCATAAAAAATGCTCTCCCTCCTCCTCAACCTCATCTTCCCGCCGCAGTGTTTGAATTGCAAGGGGCGGGTGGGGCGACATGGGGCGTTGTGTTTGGAGTGCTGGCAGGCGGTGCAGTTTATCAGCGACCCGATATGTGACGCTTGCGGTTTGCCCTTCGAGTATGATATTGGCGCGGACGCGCTGTGCGGCGAGTGTTTGCAGCATCACCCACCATATAACAAAGCTCGCGCCGCCATTACCTATAACGAGCATAGCCGCAGGCTGATTACGCGCTTCAAATATGCCGATCAAACGCATCTGGCAAAAATTTATGGGCAGTGGCTGGCGAGTGCGGGCAAAGACCTGCTCGCGCATAGCGATATAATTATTCCCGTTCCGCTGCATTATTTTCGCTTTATCAGCCGCCGCTATAACCAATCCGCCCTCCTTGCCCACGCGCTGGCGAAACGCACACAAATCCAGCATTTGCCGAATGCCATCAAGCGCAAGCGGCACACCAAGCAACAAACAGGGCTAACGCGCAAACAACGCGCCGCCAATGTAAAAAATGCCTTTGTCGTGCGCCCGCGCTATGCCGCGCTGATTAAAAACAAAAATATATTGCTGATTGACGATGTGCTGACCACGGGCGCAACTCTTACGCAATGCACCAAAGCCCTGATAAAAGCAGGCGCGGCGCAGGTTAATGTCCTAACTCTGGCGCGCACGGCGCGGTAGATTTCTCCCGTGTTTTTGCTAATACATTGTTTTTTAACAATTTATCCGCAAAAATGCCGATTTCTCTAAGCCCCAAATAAATGAAATTGTCACAAAACCTTCACAATACTTTTACATTTTTTATGTTATATTGGGTTCATAGAGTTTGGTTGATGGTTGTTCTTCCTATACTCGTCATCCCGCCTTTGCTTGTCATACCAGCGAAGGCTGGTATCCATACCAAACAGTCAGCTTTATAAGTTGATTGGCGTGGATTCCGCTCTACAGCGGAATGACGGTAGTGGCTAACACCCCAACCAGACGGTTAAATTTAATTTTTTTACTAACCTTTTTAACGCGGAGAACGTTATGGCAATAGATTTTAATATACATCAAAGTAATGGTACGCATAAACTACAAGACTTGGACAAGTTGTTGTCAACAGATGATGTTCACACAAGCTGGGATAGGTTTAAGTTTGATAGTTCTGTTCATCAAAAAGCTTTGGATGCTCACGCTAAGGCAAAAACCTATGGTGAAGTTAGAGGCGATAATTTTATAACTGGGAGTGCTAGTAGCAAGGTTGGTTTAACGACAGCTAAATTTGAAGAGCTTGCTAAAAGGAAAAAAGATCTTGAAGATAGCATATCTGAAAGGAAAGCTTTTGATCCTAAAGCTGATGTGTCTGGTCTTCAGAAGTCAGTAACTAAAATAGACTCCGAAATATCAAAACATAATGACTTAATGTCTCGTGAGATGTCTAGAAGCAAGGAGCGTTTTCTTGCATCTAAAGATGCTTTGCTTACAAATCATGACAAGGTAATGGATGAAATTACAAAGAAGCGTTATAAAATAGAGGATGATTTAGTAAAGCAGAGGGATGCCGCTACTATTACGCAGGCTGAATATGAGTCTAAGGTTGGAAATCTTCAGAAAAATTACGAAGAGCTAACAGGGCAGCTAAAAAATAGGCATGAAAAGCTAATAGAGTTGCATAATGAACATATAGAGGGAATTGATAGTGCGGCTGTAGAAGCTGAAAGGCATTCCAAACTGAAGATGAATTTAGGCAAAGCTACATCCACCACCGAAAAAGCTGCTCAGGGCATGGGGCGTGATGATGTTATCGGCAAGCTTTGGAGTAACCATCAAACTGGCGGTAAGATTATAACTGGTCTTGGTGGGCTGGCTGTGTTGCATGGGACATATAAAATGCTAAACCCAGAAGTTAATCCAGAAACTGGAAAGACTGAGATTTCTGGCACTAATGTTGCAGAAACTGGCGGCGGTCTTTTGACTCTAATTGTCCAAGCCTTAAGAAATCCAGGTGTGGAAAAGGCTGTTTCTAACATCAGAGTATAAAAAACCCCAAAACCACCAAAATCCCCCTGTCTGTTTAACCACGGGCAGGGGGATTTTTTTGCCTGTATTTTTCTTGACTGTTTGCCATATTATATTGTATTATGAATACCATAATTCAAGGAGTTACTACTATGAGTGCTATTACCTTTGATGGCTTGGCTTTTGTAAAGACCATTGAATCTGTTGGTTTTCCGCGTGAACAAGCGGAGGGGATAGCAAAAGCAGTAGCTACTTTGCGCGTACAAGAAAACGGCTTTGCCAGTCGGGAAGCTGTTTTGCAGCATGACAAGGAGTTTGCGCTAATCCAGCGTGAAATTGCCGAAAATAAAACCACTATGGCTACGAAGTCAGATATTGCCGATGTAAAGTCAGAAATCGCCGATGTGAAGTCAGAGATGAGAGCTTTGCAGGCGGCAACTAAGGCTGATATGGATATTCTAAAACGCGATCTCACTATTAGCATGGGAACGATGATGGCTGCTGCTGTAGGGCTTATTGTCATGTTAATGAAAGTGCTGTAATTTGTTCCCAAAATCCCCCTGTCTGTTTAACCACGGGTAGGGGGATTTTTTGTGCAATCTATAGTCAACTCAATTATTTTTTACACAAAATTGGGTGTCATCCACGCCTTGTGCGGGGAACTAGGGCAACATTAATGACAGAATTTGTAGCTCTAGATCCCGCATCAAGTGCGGGATGACGGTCATTGGGTTAGGTAATGTATTGAGCAGGAATGCCCCTCCAAAAAAATAAGCCAGACAGCCTATAAGCCGAGTTTTGTGCCTATCTGCCATTACAACAAACAGGTGACGATCATTCATCTGGGGTGTTAGTTACCTAACACCTCTTGCGACCTACCCGAATGGTTAAGTGCGCGGCGACACACCATTCCTATTTGGTCTTGCTCCCGATGGGGTTTGCCCTGCCACTACTGTTACCAGCAGCGCGGTGCGCTCTTACTTTAAGCTTCCAGCTTTCGCCTTTTGCCGCACCATTTCACCCTTACTCGCTTTCGCAACTTGCGTTGCTACAGCGCAGCATGCCCGAAGGCTTGCCGCGCCGTAGTCCCAAAGGGACGAAGGCGGGCGATCATCCAGCCGTCTGGCTTTAGTCTTTATACAGCTTTTTCTGGGGGATGCAAATCTTTCCCTCAAGCTTTTCCCCATCTTTTATGCACCCAAAACCATTG
>SXRF01000005.1 GCA_005792635.1 Rickettsiales bacterium | reverse complement strand
GTGTATTGTTTGGTGCTGAGTACGCTGCTCCATATAGCCATCGCACTACCCGCGATTAGCCCAATAATGATGATTACAACGGACATCTCAATGAGGGTGAAGGCGGATTTACGAGATTTATTGTGCATTAAACTCTCCATCGATTGTGTGGCGATTGTTATACAACTTATCTTTCTACATTCGTAACAGTTAAAAAATCATGAAGACGATATTTTTTTTACAGCTGATGCGCGAACCATGTCATCTGGCGTTTTGCATATTGGCGGGTGGCGGTTTGGGCGAGTTCTATTGCTTGCGCTAAATCCACCTCACCGCGCAAATATGCAGCAAATTCGCGAACACCGATGGTTTTAGTGATTGGTAGCGTAGTTTGTAGCTCGTAGTTCGTAGTTCGTAGTAGATTTTTTACCTCATCCACCGCACCTTGCTCAACCATCTGGTGGAGGCGGTCGTTGCAGCGGGCATACAGCTCCTCGCGGGCAATCTCCACCTTGGTTATCTCCAGCGCACCATCGGGATATGGCGGCGTAACCTCGCGGCTTTGCCACCATGAGAGCGTCTTTCCGCTAGACAGCCACACCTCATAGGCGCGGCATAGCCGTTGCTTGTCATAGACCTTCAGCCGCGCAAAAAACTCTGGGTCAATGGCGCGAAGCCGCTCGCTAAACGCCTCTTTGCCCATGGTTTCATAATCACCCGCCACCTGTTCGCGCACACTCGCTTCCACGGCGGGAATATCGGCGATGCCTTGCATTAGTGCCTTGATATATAGCCCCGTTCCGCCGACCACAATCGGCGTTTTGCCTTGGCTTCGCGCCCAATCAATCTCCATTTTGGCGTAAGTCAGCCATTTTCCCGCCGAGCAGCTTTCGTCCCAATTCAAAAAACCATAGAGTTTGTGCGGCGTTATCGCTTCTTCTTCCACGCTTGGGCGGGCGGTGAGGACGCGCAAATCGCTATAAACTTGCTGGCTATCAGCATTGATGATGACACCGTCCAATTTTTGCGCTAAAGACAAGGCAATAGCCGACTTGCCGCTGGCGGTCGCTCCCACAATTATTTTGATAGGTTTTAACATGGAATTAGTGATTTCTTTGCTGGCTGATATTAAGAAAAACCCTCTGTCAGAGGCATTTGTACAGTCTATGATTTTGTCGCTGGCTTCGCAAGGAATTAGCGTGGAAAAAACGCAGTGGCGGAAGGAAGGCGTTGCTTGCGATCTTTTTGTTCAAAACTCCACACTCCAAACTCTAAACTCTATCGCGCAAGCGATACTTGCTGACCAGCCCTATGACGGCATCGTGCAGGAGGTGCAAAACCGCGCTAAAAAATTGCTCATCAGCGATATGGATTCCACCATGATAACCGTGGAATGTATTGATGAACTCGCGGATTTTGTTGGTAAAAAAGCCGAAGTTTCCGAAATTACCGAGCGGGCGATGAATGGCGAGCTGGATTTTGAATCCGCGCTCACCGCCCGCGTTGCCTTGCTGGAAGGCTTGCCCGAGGCGGTGCTTCAGGAATGTTATGACGAGCGCGTGAAGATGATGGCGGGTGCGTCGGATTTGCTCGCGCATTTTAAGGCTCAGGGTGGCTATACTGTCCTCGTTTCGGGTGGCTTTACTTTTTTCACCAGCCGCGTACGCGCTCATCTTGGCTTTGATGCGGATTATGCCAATGAATTGCTGGTGGAAAATGGTAGGCTTACTGGGCGCGTGCGCCTGCCCATCCTCGGCAAGGAAGCCAAGCTAAAAACCTTGCAGGAAACTTGCGAAAAACTGAATATATCAGCGGCGCAGGTGCTAGCCATTGGCGACGGCGCGAATGACCTGCCCATGCTCCTCGCCGCAGGGCTAGGCGTCGCCTACCACGCAAAACCAGTCGTCCGCGCACAAGCCAAAGCCCAACTCAACCACACGGATTTAGGGGCTTTGATAAGCTGCATTTAGGTTATTCTTTGCGGTAGGTTTGTTTTGTTAATCGGTACTATAGGTGCTTTTGCTTGTTCATCTGCATCACTGCCACTTAATTTTATATTGGCGTTGCTAGTAATTGTATTAACCTCTTTCCTAGAAGATAGCTCACCAACTATTTTTGAAATAGTTGTTGCAGGGTCTAGTTTCAGCGCATCGCCAGCGGCTAATTTATTACCTGCAGCACTAAATTCAATAAATATTGGGGCGACGCCATCCGCTGGTAAAGTTCTTTTTGTATTAGGATCGGTTGTTTCTGTTATATTATCTACATAAACAAACTTATTAGCTTCTGCATTATTAACAGTTCCTGATATGGTGTATTTGCGAATAGCCCCTGTACCATCAATCCGTTCTAACTGTAAGTTCACAAGTTGTTCGTTACTATCAACAGAATTGCTAACCTGTAACACTTGAACTTTTGGATAGGTAAAATGCTTAGATATTTGTTCGGATTCATATACTGCAAAATCTCCCAAGTCTGTCGGCATGTTGTGTTTCTTATAAAATTGAGACACCTTGTTTGTTACACCATGAAATGACGCAACTGCTATATCTGCAGCTGCACCGCCTATTTTTGCTGCCAAACTTTTTTGCTCATTAGCAACAAATTCTCTTGTTAACACTATTGCCTTTTTTATTTCATTATCGTTTAGATCCAAAGAATTATCGGCAATGTTCAATTTAACATTTTTGTGAAGCTTGATAAATTGCATATTTCCGTTATCAGAAGGGAATTTACCGTCATCACCAGCAATAGCCGCCTTGGTTACAATAAAATTATTGCCGTCACTATAGCCAGAAACAAGCATCGCACCCGTTTGCACTGTGTTAGTTGCTTGTCCATCTGACTTAACTAAAAAACTTGCAAATTTACCATCACCAACAACGCTAACTATATTTTTTTCTAGTTGGTTCGTGGTGGGTGCATTACCACTAACAGTAATTTTGCTATTTGCATCTGTATTTGCTTTTTCATTCTGTTTGTTTTGAGCATCTTCAGCATCTTTTTTAGTCGCTGCTTCTCTTTCAGCAGCTTCTTTAGCCGCCGCCTGAGTCTTGGCTTTTTCCGCTGCTGCGGCAGCCTCTGCCTCCGCGGCGGTTTTAGCAGCATCAGCGTCAACCGCTTGAGTTGTTGATGCCTTAACATCATTACCACCAAACCAATTATTTTTGGCAGCGTACCAGCCCGTCATTAATAGAGCTGGCAGTCCAATTATCCATGTCCAAACACTACTATACCAAGGTTTATCTTCCATCACCAGTCCCCAAATTATAACGATTATTGCTTTATAAGCCTAATTATTACACGCTTATACCATAAATGAAAAGTGAAGCTTTTGTGACAAAAGGTGGTTTTTTCTTGGGTTGGCGGCGCGTGATATTGGTAATATATTGAAATATATCAATATTTATATCACAAAAAGCCCTTCCGAGACGAGCTTTTTTCATGCTATTATTGATTTTATAGTCAATACAATTATTTGTTTCATACATAAGCTGGGTCGTCACCCCGTGCTTGCCACGGGGTCTAGGGCAACAAATTATGCCATTGGTTTTAGCCCCAGATACCGCCCTTCGGCGGTATGACGGTAGCTGGGTGAGGTAAAAGATGCGTAAAAATATTGGATTTTGTTGATAAATGATCTTGCCGCGCTGGTGACAGCAAAGGAGTTTTTTGATTGCAGTTGATAATCATTCTCAGGCGTGTTAATTCACCACCGCTTGCTTGTCAGTCTCAACCATCGCCACCGTCTTGCCGCGAGCGATGCTAGCGAGGCGGGCTTCAATTTTGCCCATATTCGCCTTGAAATTAGCCAATTCCTTGCCCGCCAGAACATTACCCGTCTTGAATTTAACATTCGCTGGGTTGACCTGTTCGCCGCCTGCCAGAATTTCATAATGCAAATGCGGTCCAGTGCTTGCGCCAGTTGACCCGACATAAGCGACGATTTGCCCCTGTTTCACGCGCTTACCAGCCACCATCCCGCTGGCATAGCGGCTTAGATGCGCGTAAGCGGAGGAGTATTTATTATTATGTTTAATTCGCAAATAGTTGCCATAGCCATTTTCACGGCGGACTATCTCCACCACCCCATCACCCGCCGCATAAACTGGCGTTCCTGTTGCTGCTCCGAAATCAACACCTTTATGCATCTTGGTATAGCCAGAGATCGGGTGTTCACGAAGCCCAAAACCTGAAGTAACCCTCGCGCCGTTTATAGGCGTGCGGAGCAAGGCTTTGCGGACGCTTTCGCCCTTTTCGTTATAGAAGTCAGCATTGCCGTTTTTATCAGTATAACGGTAGAGTTTCAGAGTGCGATCGCCAAGTTGTAGTTCGGCAAACACCAAATTACCATTGCCAGCAACCTTGCCTTCGCTAGTTTCCATGCGTTCAAACAACACATCAATTGCATCACCTTTTTTAACATCGCGTTGAAAATCGACATCATAGCTGTAAGCATTGATAATTTCGCTGAGCATAGAGGCTGGAATCCCAGCATTTTCACCAGTTTGATAGATGCTGCCATTGATTGAACCGCCAGCACGAGCAAGCTTTTTAGTTAGCGGAACATCAATTTTTTTAATATCGAAGGAATCATTATCGGCGCGACTTAGTTCAATATTTGAAATAGTGGATGCAGGGAATTTTAAGCTGGAAATCACCACATCGCCATCAGCATTTTTGTCGAGCTTAAGAGCAAAAGTCATCCCTGCCGTCAGTTTCCTTGGGTTAAACACGGTTTTTACCGTATCAAAAGCTTCGTGCGCTTCGTTGCTAGAAACACCAGCATCCTTCAGCATTCCAATAAGATTATCGCCTTTTTTCGCCTTCAGTTCAAAGGTGAGCGGGTATTTTACCAGAGGCGCGGCAACCGTGTTTGCGCTTGGAGCAGAGGTGTTTTCCGCATATTCAGGGGCGGCAGAAACGATGCTTTCTAGTTTTTTCGCGATTTCGTCGGTAATAACCATCATTGATTTATTGCTCGCCACTATAGCTTCATTGCCAACTGGGGTGAGGGCGGAAGCGCAACCAACTGCGAAGGCAAGACCCGCAGCCAGCCAAGAAAGGCGTGCCTTACGCAAACGAGCGATTGAAGCGGAGCGGGATACTATTTTTACTGGATACGAAGTGTTATATGTGTTCATCACCATAATCTATGTAGTTCGTCCAAAAAGTCCATCACCGATAACCGATTTTTTTGCCTCTGCCAACCATAAAAAAACATTTTTGCATTTTTTTGTATTTTGATAACATTTGTGCTTGACGAGTGATGAATAGAACATTAGGTTACGCGCTCCGCTGGACAAGGCAGAAACTGCTTAAATGCTTGATACAAAACAAAACTTGTGCAAAAATTTAGGTAAGTCGCGTTGTTATAAGGCGATAATTTATTCATTTTGCAATATAAAGGGTATATTGAATGCCAACAATTAATCAGTTGGTCCGCAGTCCTCGTCGCTCTGTGGAAAAGCGTAACAAAGTTCCTGCTCTGAAGGCTTGCCCTCAGAAGCGCGGTGTGTGTACGCAGGTAAAGACCGTAACTCCGAAAAAGCCGAACTCGGCTCTTCGTAAAGTGGCGCGTATTCGTCTTACTAATGGCTTTGAGGTATTTGGTTATATTCCAGGGGAAGGTCACAACTTGCAGGAGCATAGCGTTGTGCTTATTCGTGGTGGTCGTGTAAAGGATTTGCCGGGTGTTCGCTATCACATTATCCGTGGTACGCTGGATACTCAGGGTGTTAAAAACAGAAAACAATCGCGCTCGGCATACGGCGCAAAGCGTCCTAAATAGGGGTTATATATATGAGTCGTCGTCACGCAGCTAAAAAACGAGTGATTTTACCAGATGCTAAATTTGGTGATGTGGTTCTTACCAAGCTTATTAATACCATGATGTATGATGGTAAAAAATCAGCTTCGGAAACCATTACTTACGAAGCTCTGGATATTATACATAAAAAAACCAGTGCAGATCCACTGAAGTTTTTCCATGATGCGCTTAACAATATTAAGCCGTCGGTTGAGGTTCGTTCTCGCCGCGTTGGTGGTGCTACTTACCAAGTTCCAACCGAAGTTCGTGAAGAGCGGCGCTTGGCTCTTGCGCTTCGTTGGTTGATTGCTGCTGCTCGCGCTCGTAAAGAAAAAACTATGCGTGATCGCATTGCGGCGGAGCTGATGGATGCCGCGAATGGTCGTGGTGGCGCGGTTACTAAGCGCGAAAATACTCATAAAATGGCGGATGCTAACAAAGCATTCTCACATTTCCGTTGGTAGTATCGTTTTAGGGAAAATAGGAAATTTAAGAAATGGCACGCACTACACCACTAAAAGATTATCGCAATATCGGAATTTGCGCTCACATTGATGCTGGTAAGACCACCACCACTG
>SXRF01000108.1 GCA_005792635.1 Rickettsiales bacterium | reverse complement strand
GACAACGAACACACGTCTGCGTCGTTGTGGCACTCCGAAATACTGAGCGTCAAGAATCCGGTAGGCGAACCCATACCCGCATTCCGCCAGCCCTCCGAGGAAGGTTCCAAATGCCCGTCCTCCGTCAATCGACAGAACGCCAGGGACATTTTCCCAAACCACCCAGCGGGGGCGTGCTCTCTCAGCAAGCCGTATAAATTCAAGGGCGAGGTTTCCTCGATCGTCATCAAGGCCTTTTCGAAGTCCGGCGATGCTGAAGGACTGACAGGGCGTTCCGCCAACAAGAAGGTTAATTGTTCCATGATCCGAAGTCTTTAGCGTGGTGAAATCGCCATGCAGCGGCACCTGCGGGTAATGGTGCGTCAGTATGGCGCGCGCGAATCCGTCAATCTCCGAAAAGCCCGCCGGATGCCAGCCGAGCGGATGCCACGCGATGCTTGCCGCCTCGATGCCGGAACATACCGACAGGTAGCGAAATTGTGGCTGCGCGGCATCCATAGACCTTTGGGGGAGTCAACGTAATTAATCGCATAATGCGTTGATTAATAATGGGTTATTTCCGATAATTGACTTGATAGACTTCGTATTCGAAGCATTCATGGGGCTGTCCATAAGGACAATTTTTTAACCCCAATAAGGAGTTTATTATGACCGAAGTCACCCTCAGCAACGCGCAACACAGGGTTCTCGAAGACACGGCTAACCAGCCGGAGACCCCTGCGGAAAAATTCGCCGCGTATTTACCGTCAGGCGCACGCGGCAAAGTTCTCACCGCCCTGCAAAACAAGGGGCTGCTCGAAAAGCGCAAGGATGGACATTACATCACCGATGCGGGGTTCGCCGCACTCGGCAGGAAACCGGCAACTGCGGAAGCTAAGGTCAAGAAGCCCATCGCCGAACCGAAGAAGGATGGGCAGAAGCATGTCAGCAAAAAAGAAATAATGCTCACCATGCTCAAGAAAGGTGTCACGCTAAAAGCATTGATGGAGACCACCGGCTGGCAGAAGCACTCCGTCCACGGCGCGATGGCAAACCTCAAGAAGCAGCAAAACCTCAACATCACCCAATCCAAAGCCGATGGCGCGGACAGGGTGTACAAAATCGCGTAAGGGAGGCTGTCATGCTTACTGATAAACAACTGCTCACGCAGCTTGAAGAAATCCGGGATAAAGCAATGGAAGGTGATTGTGATTACGGCGAAAAACAATCGCAGGCATTGCAGAAAATCATGGATGCCATTGACACGCTGGCATAAATAATCGCCTCCAGCCCCGCGCTATCTTCTTAAATTGTAGAGCGCGGGGTTTCTCTTTCCTTCACTAACTCATCAAATGTTTTATCGCTGTCATTAAGGGTGGCGCTCTTGCCGGTGAATTCCTGCCAGCGCCGGATAATCACATCGGCGTATTTGGGGTCGAGTTCGACCAGCCGCGCACTGCGGCCAGTTTTTTCGCACGCAATCATGGTGGTACCGGAGCCGCCGAAGCAGTCGAGCACGATATCGCGGCTCTTGCTGCTGTTGGTGATAGCGCGCTCCACCAGTGCCACCGGCTTCATGGTGGGGTGCAAATCGTTCACTGTGGGCTTATCGACAAACCACACGTCACCTTGATCGCGTGCGCCGCACCAATAATGCGTGTTGCCTTCCTTCCAGCCATAGAGGATCGGCTCATACTGACGCTGATAATCAGCGCGCCCCATCGTGAAAGCGTTCTTCGCCCATATCACGAAAGTTGACCAGTGGCCTCCGGCTTCACGGAAGGCTTTCTGCAGTGTGTCCAGTTCAGAAGACGACATGCAAATATACACGCCGCCTTTTGTGACCTCGAGCAGATTGGCGCAAGCCTTTTGCAAAAAGCCGTAAAAATCCTCGCCGAGATTATCATTCTTAATCGTTCGATTATTGCCGCGCACCTTATCCTTCATCGACGCGCCGTAGTTCACATTGTAGGGCGGATCGGTGAAGGTCATGTCCGCCAGCACACCATCCATCAGCTTGTTGATGGCAGTGCGGTCGGTGGAATCGCCGCACAGCAAACGGTGATTGCCGCACAACCACACATCGCCTGCCTGGGAGATTGTCTTCTCCTGCACTTCCGGAATGGCGTCATCATCGGTAAGGCCGTCACCGGCATCACCGGCGAGGAGCTTGTCAAGTTCATCGGGATCGAATCCGGTGATGTCGAGGTCATAGCCCATGTCGCGGATTTCACCGAGCTCAATCGCCAGCAGTTCATCGATCCATTCCGCTTCTTCGTGTGTGCGATTGTCGGCGATGCGGTAGGCTTTGATTTGCGCGGGCGTGAGATCGTCGGCGATTTTGACCGGCAATTCTTTCGTGCCCAGCTGCTGCGCCGCAAGCAGCCGCGTGTGACCGGCCACGATAACATAATCGGTATCCACGACAATCGGCTGCTGCCAGCCGAATTCTTTAATGCTACCTGCTACTTTTGCTACCGCATGTTCATTGCGGCGCGGATTGCGCGCGTAGGGAATGATTTTTTCGATGGATACGGTTTCGATACGCATATGCTACACGATCTTTCTTAGTTGAGATTCACGCAGGTAATTGGTTTCGGCGGGAAATAGATGCGCGGCGATCAGCACGGGTACTTTTTTCATGCCCAGCTTGCGCGCAGCGCGAAGACGCGTGTCTCCGGTGATAACGGTATAATTCGCGTCAATGACGATGGGCTGCAGCCAGCCGAACTCTTCGATGCTTTGTGCTATCTTCACCACCACATCTCTGGTGACGTGCGGCCGCTTTGGATGCCGCCTGATTTTTTTGATGGATATGATTTGTGCTTCCATAGTGCCTCCGGTTGCCCTCATTCACGCCACATATTGTTTTTCGATTTGCCCAAGCTCGGCCTTGCCTGCCATGTGGGGCGACCACCAGAACACTCCGGTTTTTCTGATTTTGAAATGTCCTCGGCGCCAGTGCGCGCGCACACCCGTATGATTCTCCTCCACACCTGATTGCGCTTCACACATTGCGTGTCGGATGTCGGGATTGATGTGAATAACCTTATGTTCAAACAATGGCAGTTTGCCGCGCCGCTCCCGCGCGCGGTTAAGCTGCCTCAGATCAGAAGTTTCCGTTTCGATTAGATTGCGCGAATTAAGCACTGCGAGCAAAAGACTGTATTTGGATGTCTCGTGAGCAAGCAGGGACATTTTCTCAGCGTTTAATGGCTCAGTGACACCGAAGAGAGTGATTTGAAGAACACCATCGTCACAAATCTTGAGCGTGTGCGGCAGCGCGATCCAGCTGTAGGGTATCCCCTCACGGCAAGGAGGCACCTGAGTGATGTGGATCGCATCTTGAATCGGGTGCATCAGCGGAGAGACTTGTTGCTCAAGATACCGGCACTGTTCTTCGGTATACTGCTCCATCAGAATGCCGCAGTTGAACAGATGCCGTGGGCGTGACTCTAGCCACATCAGATTGTGTGGCAGCCTGAACAAATGCCGGAGCGCCATGAAATCAGCGTTGCTCTTGCTGATATTGGCGGCGGCGACACATAACTCTTCAGTGAGAACGAATTTATGTGCGGCGGCTACCAACTCCCGTCCAGGAGCGCCTTCTGGCATGAAACCATACACCTCATCGCACAGCATATTTTATCCTTTTCTCCAGCAAAAACAGGGCATTTCGCCCCCATTTCGTTTTCCAAAATGGCGTTATGACTATAAATCAATGAGTTACATCAGAAAAAACGAAACGAAGTCGATGCCAGAAACTTTTGGCTGGCGGAAGGCCGCGCCTCGCGCCCCCGCATACAAATTTCGCCGGAAGGACCCAAAATCTTATGGTTCAAAGTGGCTGTGGCTGGGCGTTTCAACCGGTGTAGCTACCGCGCCGCACATCAATGACCGCCAAAGTGTGTTGGTCTTTCAGTATGTTGTGCGGGTTTTGTGTGTTTGTGTGCAGGTTTTTGCACCGTTTGTGCAGTTTGCCACCAAAAAGATGCACCGACCTTTGGGATCGGTGCAGTGGGAGGCGTCAATCACAGGGAGGATGGGGATGCAAAGACAGAAACTTAAACGCACTTCGCGGGATTCTATGTAGACTCATAGCACTGACCTGTAAGTGTTGTCAAATAAAAAATGCTGTATATTCAGTTGGTTGTATCCAGTTGCCATGCTAGTCGCCTCCCATTTGTGTCAAGCATCAGGCAAACGGGTGACTGCGCTTGCTTTCGCGTTTAAAGAGCCTGCGGTACGCTTCAACGAGTTCGTCGAGCGCCTCCCGCAGACGTGTAATTGCATAGCCATTGCGCCAGCAACGCGCCCGCTCGTAATCGTACAGCCCATCTTGCTCACAGCAAATCGTCTGAATGATATCCTGCGACACACGGCTGAGTTCCTTCATCATGCGCGTGTGCTGGTGGATCGCGTGCATGATGCTTTCGGTGGGGTACATCCCCACGTTGATGCTGCTCTCCACGCGGATGCCATCGAGCGGCAGCGACATTCTCTGAAAGGTGCGTTCGTAATTGCAAGACAACCGGTCAGCAGCGCGGAACTGATCCTCGTTGATACCGCGCCGGTATTGCTCACCGATGCCACGATCACGGTCGATGCAATACATCCGGTGATAATCGTCTATAGGACGTCTGCTTCTGACTCGCTTGGTATAGCTACCCTGATCGGTTTTTACCTTCTCCAGAGGGTGTTTGGCTTGAAATTCAGTGGTAGGTTCAATCACCTCCATGCCTGGATGCGTTAGCACCGACTTTGCCACTTGCTTCCCTTGCCGAGCCTTCTTTCTTTTTCTACCCATTGCCACCTCCTTTGATTTTTTTGAACAGTTCATTTGCAAAATATTTCCAACTCTTCGGTGGTTCGTGGTGACCTTCAACGTTGCGATTTAACATTGATCTCACGGTGGGGAGGATGTCTCGGAACGGGTGTGCGCCACGCTGCATCCAGCCGTGAATCACGCCAAAATCCTGCGGTGGCTGCAGTTTGAGATCGGTGAACGCATCCACCAGCTCGTTGCTGAATTCTGTGGCTTCTTCGGGCGAAAAATCGCACTCAAAACTGAGTTTTTTCCACGTTTCCGCCGATGCAATCTCAGATCTTTTATCTTTTGAAATGGAATTGGATTGAGATAACGTGCGCGTGCGCGAAGGATTATCTTCTTTGAGTACGGTGGGCGAAGAATTGGAATCGCTATTTTTCAATGTGTTGTCGGAAGATACTCCTGGGGTAACGGGTGGGGTAACCCCCTTAGTTACCGGTGGGGTTACTGGGTGGGTTACTCCCTTAGTTACGGGTGGGGTTTGGGTGGGTGTTACCCCCCTGGTATCTGATGGGGTATTCTCTTCATCATCAGAGTTATCCACAGCCATTTGACTGACCGAAAATTTGTACTCTTTTTTGAGGCGTTTTTGCGTGTAAAACCCTTCTTTCTCTATAAAATAGGCGACAACAGCGGGCTTGAGCTTCATCCATCGATTGGTATGCACGCCGAGCATACGGGCGATCAGCGAGTCGTCAGCGCGGATGCGTCCACCGGCAAGCCACATCTTGGATACCAAGCGCCAATACGCGCCTTGCTCTGCGAGGTCGAGCGGCTCGGTGTCCGCCAGGTAATCTTCCGCAACGTAGCGCATGTATTTCGGTTTAGGCATCCTCGCCCTCACCATTTTGCAGCGCCTCGCACATCTCAAAAAGAATGGCGCCGATGATGGAGGCGGGATCGCCGTTCGGATGCAGGAGCGCCAATTCTCTGAGCGTCTCCGGCGAGACAAAGCGGCGCAGTAATTCAGAAATCAGCGTGCATGCATCGCTTAAGATGAGATCGAGCGCGGTGCCATGCTTAAAACCACCAACCGTGATTTCACCAACCTTACCATCCTCCGACAGGTCGAGCGTCAGCCGAAAGCTCATGCTCTCAAACTGGCATTCGACCGTGCGTAAAACCCGCCGTGCGGGAAGGTGATAGGTTTCGTCGCTCATGGTACATCCTTTAAGATTCTCCGGCCATGCCGATGGCGCTCATGTAGATATCGATCAGCGCCTGTTCTTCATCGAGTTCATGTTTTTCATATTTGCGAAGGCGGAGAATTTTTCGGATGATCTTCACGTCGAAGCCTTTGCCTTTGGCTTCGGCGAAAATAGTGGCAATATCATCGCCAAGACCGGCGCGATCTTCTTCAATGCGCTCAACACGCTCAATGATCGAGAGCAGATCTTTTCCAACGATTCCGTTGACGTTGACTGAGTTTCTGGATGTCTCCGATGTCGACATATTCCCTCCTGCGTTTGGGGTTAGGTTTGAGCAAATAAGCAAGTTCCGCAGGAATGGCCGCGAGGTCGTAGTAATCGTCCGGCCGCACCGAGCCGAGGCTGATCCAGTAAAATTTTACCATTTCATCATGGTGGGGGATCATCCCGTAGCGCAAAATACGGGTCATCCGTTGATTGGAAATGCCCGCCAGCCGCGCCAGCTGGTTCTGCTTCATCCCTGTGATTTTTATCCATTCTTGCAGCTTCATAGTGCCGTTTAGCATCTCAGACCGGAAAAAATTGTCAATGGTATTTTCCGGTTTTAATCGTGGACTAAGATTTCCGCCTGGTGTAAATTCGGAAAATATGAAGAAGAACAACGTCAGAGCGATACGACAACGTAAACGGATGAGCCTGGAGCGTCTCGTAGAGGCGAGCGGCATTCCATTAACGACGCTGCACCGTATTGAAAATGGCCAGCCCGTCGATAAGTATAGAAGCAAGCTGGCTGCGGCTTTGCGCTGCGACCCGGAAGAACTGGACGCACCGGAATTTGACGCGCCCTCCGTGCCGATTGCAGCCGAGATAAAGTTTAAGTCCTATATCAAACTGCTGCCTGAAAAGGAGTGGATGCCCACCGAGTATTTTGAAGGACTTCCCAAGAAATCCCGCGCCATCCGCGTGGCGGGCGGACATCTCAAGCCGCACTTTCCCATCGATACCGTTTTTTATTACGATCCCACCAAGCCAGCAACCGAGAAGCTGTTTCTTGAGCGCCAATGCATGGTGGAAATCCCTGAGAAGAAAAAGATGCCAAACCTAATGCTGTGCTGGGTTTCGCGTGGTTCTAAGCCAGGGGTATATATGCTCACCCCTTATGCCGGTGAACCGATCTTCGATGCACAGATCGTGAAGGCATTTCCGATTCTCTATTCCCGTCAGGGATAGCTCCATCATCAACTGAATTTTTTTTCTTCAGCTGTACTGCGGGTTGCAGCCCCGATTCCGCTTGTCGGAAAAAAAACTGTTTGAAATAATTTCCGGTTCTGATATTTGATTCTAATCTGACCTGCAGATTTGAGGTCGGATTGCAACCAAAAGAGGAAGGGAAATTATGCAAAGAAATTTCCGAAAAGATCAACGACCGCGCTGGAAACGCTTTCTGGAGATCGCAGGGGGCGTGCTGGCCGTGTTGCTGTTCGCCCTCTTTATGGACTGGCTGATTATCAACTGGCTGCTGGGCTGTTGTGAGGGCGGCGTCTGCTGGCCTGACATCTACCCTCAATGCCACAACGAACATTATGAGGAATTTTATGGCAAAAATGCTCGATAAATACGATGACCCGAAAAAGGTCGAACTGCATGTCAACCAACATATCGGTACTGAGTTGCGTCATCATCGTACCGAGCATGGTTTGACACAGCAGGATTTGGCGCGCGAACTTGGCGTGTCATTTCAGCAAATTCAGAAATATGAGCGCGGCGGGCGTATTTCTTCCGGCAAGCTCTATATTCTTGCTCATGCCATGCAGATTCCTATCGCGGCCATGTTTCCGCAGGACAAGGTGAAGGATTACGAGCCGACTCCGCCGCGCATATTGGTGCAAATTTTTCGCAAACTCTCTCCGGTGGCGCTTCTGCATACAGAAGAAGTGACGGCTATTGTCAAAGCGCTTTGCCGCATCAGCGAGAAGAACAAATCCGATGAATAGGAGGGATTATGTACGACAACCCCTCCCGCATGACCAAAGAGGAGCGTTTATCGGAAATCGCCGCGATTATGGCTACTGCCGTCATACGCCTTAAGAACCGTAAACTGAGAAAAAATAAGCATATTCCACTGGACTCTTTGCCGGAACGAAGCGTGTATGACGCACACCACGGAGGCGAAGAATCATGATAAAACAAAGCATTATAGCGCGGCTGTCATCGCTGAAAACTACCAGCACCCCCGAACTAAAAGTGCTGTGGAAAGAGTTATTCGAAAGCGACGCTCCACCTTTTAACCGGCAATATTTAGAATCGCGGCTGGCCTATAGGATTCAGGAATTGGCATATGGCGGTTTATCTAAAGAAACCAGAAAACGCCTGCGGGAGACAGCGGCACCGCATGCGGGGAACAGCCAGGCGAGAAAGCCGACAATTTTCAGCGTCGGCACCGTGCTGCGGCGCGAATGGCGAGGCGGCATTTATACCGTCACCGTCCTAGCGGATGGGTATGAATATGAGGGCAAGCGCTACCGCAGTCTAAGCCGTGTTACCCGCGAAATCACCGGTACGGCTTGGAACGGACATGCCTTCTTTGGGCTGAGGAAAAAATCCGCATGACCCCAAAACCCAAACTTCGCTGTGCCATTTACACCCGCAAGTCCAATGAGGAAGGACTTGAGCAGGAATTCAACTCGCTCGACGCACAGCGTGATGTCTGTGAAAAATTCGTGCAAAGCCAGCGCGGGGAAGGATGGGTGCTGATTCCCGAACATTATGATGATGGCGGGTTCACCGGCGGCAATACTGACCGACCTGCGCTACAGAAACTGTTGGAAGAAATCAAGGCAGGGCTGATCGACGTGGTGGTGGTTTATAAAATCGACCGCCTGTCACGCTCGTTGCTTGATTTTCTGCAGATGGTGAAAATGTTCGACAATCAGAACGTCGCCTTTGTTTCCATTACCCAGCAAATCAATACCAGCACGGCAGCGGGACGGCTGATGATCAACGTGTTGATGAGCTTTGCCGAATATGAGCGCGAGGTCACCGGAGAGCGCATCCGCGACAAAATCGCTGCCTCCAAGAAAAAGGGCATATGGATGGGCGGAAAGCCTCCGCTCGGTTATGACGCCAAAGACAGAAAACTCACCATCAACGAGCCGGAAGCCGACATCATCCGGCTTATTTTTGATAGTTTCCTGCGTCATGAATCCATGACCACCATCGTGGCGCAGCTGCAGCGCAAAGGCATCAAAGGAAAAACCTGGGTATCTCGTCGCGGCAATCTGAATGAGGGTGAGATGCTCAATAAAGGTAGTGTCTATCGAATCCTGAACAACCCCATCTATGTTGGAAAAATTCAACACAAGAAAGCGGTGTACCAGGGTGAGCACGCGCCCATTATCTCGCAGGAAAAATGGGATGCGGCACAAGCATTGCTCGATAAAAACTCTTCGGGAGAACGCCGCAAACGCTCCCGCGTGCCATCCTCACATCTGCTGCGCGGCATACTCTTCGATTGCGAGGGCAATGCGCTAACGCCAAGCGCCACGAAAAATCGGCATGGCAAGATCTACCGTTATTACGTCAGTACGAAGGCGATTAAAACATCCTACGGCGAAGCGAAACTCGCCAGCGTACCGGCAGCGCAGGTGGAGCAGATGGTCATCGCGCAGATCCGCCAGATGCTCACCACACCGGAAATGGTGTTTAAGACCTATCAAACGGCACGGATACAGGCGATTGGAATCGATATCAACGACATCCGCGAGGCGTGCAATCATTTCAACGCCTTGTGGGATCAACTATTCCCAGTGGAACAAAACCGCATCGTGCGCCTGCTGATCGAGCGCATCGAAGTATCGCCGGATGGCATCAACATCACCTACATGGCAAACGGGCTGGTGCAGATTTGCCGTGAAATGAAGCTCTATCAGGAGGCGGCATGAGCATCACGCTGCTTACCCACAAACAACGCTCCAGCACCGACGAAGACGGCAAGATCACCATCACCGTGCCAATCCGTATGGTGAAAAAGGGCAAGACGCACATCCTTTGCGCTGTGGGCTCTGCTCCCATGTTGTTCGAGCAACCGGAGGTAAAAAACAACATCGTCAAAGCACTGGTGACGGCCTTCAGCTGGAAGGCGCGGCTCGATTCGGGCGAAGCCAGCAGTATGAAGGATATAGGGGATAAGGAAAGGCTTGGTGACAATTATGTCTCCAGGCTTTTGAAGCTCACATTACTCGCGCCCGACATTGTCGAGGCGATTCTAAGTGGCAAGCAACCAAAGACCCTCAACCTCGTCGATATGCTGACCTTCATGCCGCTTGAATGGCAAGAGCAGCGCCGCAAATTCGGCTTTTCAATTATCCCCAACAAAAAATAGGAGAAGATTATGCTGAACCATAAGCACACCACAGCTGCGTTGTACGAGATGCTCCAGGAGACCCTCCGCTGGTTTGATGAAAAATATCCCGCCGATAGATACCCGCTGGAGCAGGAAAATCATTACCGCATCAACATGAATGATCTGGCGACCGCCAGTCTGCGCGAGAATATACGCAGCGTCCTCACGCTGTCGGATAATCAACCCATCCAACAGGCAGAAAGAGGCATGCACCATGAGCCGCCGATACTAAAATGACGCTGGCGAGTCCGGCAATAAAAAAGCCACGCCTCCACGAAGGGACGCGGCTTTTTCTTTGACTTCAGCGTGGCGTGACGTTAGCCAGCCACCGAAACCTGCACTGCGTAAAAAGGTTCGAATCTCGTCCGCATACCGGTCATGCATCACGAATTTTGTGTTTTCGAATCTGCCGCATTATGCTGAAAAATAACGATTCATAACCTCCGCACTAAAAACGCCGTGGTGCGGAGCTTATGAGAATAGTGCATCTCAGAGAACAAAAAATGGCAATTTTCTGAAATGCGTGGTGCGGAGCTATTCCCGCTGAACCCCGCAAATCCTGTGCTTTTTCGCGCCCTCTCAAAAGCACTGAGAGGGGTTGTATAGTAGTCAATGGCGGAGCGGAGAGGATTCGAACCTCCGATACGGAGTTACCCGTATAACGGTTTAGCAAACAGCCGCCTTCGGCCACTCGGCCACCGCTCCGTATTCAAATATAAAAGACCATTGCTAAAGGTCTTCTGCAGTTCATCTGCTATTATTAGCCACTAAAAATGCTAAGACCAAAAGTCAGATTATTTTTGTTTTGTCAACTAACTATTGAGAGATTTGCCATAAGAAATTAGCTACTGCCCATAAATCCTGCTATATCTTGCGGCAAAATGCTATTTCCTGTGCTTATATATACTACTTAAGTGCTTGTTATTTCATGCGGTATTTTGTACGATGCCATCCATTAAAATTTCATCAATTATGTTAAAGTAGGCTAGGAGCTTGTAAAGTAAAAACATGGGAAATAATCTATTTACAAAGAACGACATAATAAAATAGAATGCGCCTTCGGATTTCTCAAGCATTACAGAAAAATCTTCTCGCGTTTTGATAAAATAGCCAGTAGATTTGCTGCATTCTTGCATTTCGTAGCCGCTCTGCAATGGATTAAATAAATTTATCAACAGAACCTAGGCGTACTATATCATCCTCGCCCAAATAACTACCTGATTGTACCTCTATAATTTCCAGAGGTTTATCACTAGGATTGGTAAGGCGGTGAATTTCTCCAAGAGGTATATATGTACTTTGGTTTTCGTGCAAAATGATTTTTTTCTCACCGCAAACAACTTCCGCCGTACCAGAAACAACCACCCAATGCTCGGCTCTCTTGCTATGTTTTTGCAGCGACAGGCTAGCATGCGGGCGCACCATGATTCGCTTTACCTTAAACCCCTCGCCTTCTTCTATGCTGTCATACCACCCCCATGGGCGATGAACTTTTCGGTGCTGCATATGCTCGCTACGCTTTGTTTTTCCAAGCTCGGCGACGATTTGTTTAACTTCTTGGCTGCGGGCTTTATCAATCACCAAAACAGCATCTGGAGTTTCAACTACAACAACATTAGAAACCCCGACAACACTAACCAATCTGCTAGTAGCATGAACAAAAATTCCGTTACTATCTTTTATAAGAGCATCGCCAATAATAGAGTTGCCATTTATGTCTTTTTCCGCGCTTTGCCACGCGGAATCCCAAGACCCAAGGTCACTCCAACCTGCAACTAGCGGCACAACCCTAACATCGAAATCCTGAACAGATTTTTCTATTACGGCGTAATCAATTGATTCTGACGGCGTTTGCGTGAATAGCTCACTATCTGGGCGAGTAAATTTCTCATCTTTTTGGCGAATTTCCCAAGCGGATTTTACAGCATCCGCAATATCTGGACGATATTTTTGCAGTGCCGCCTGCCAAACCGAAGCCTTAAGCACAAAAATACCACTATTCCAATAATAACCACCTTCTTTTATATAAGAAAAAGCAGTTTCTAAATTTGGTTTTTCTACAAATTTTTCAACCGTTCCATCATCAGACCTTTTTATATACCCATAACCAGTTTCAGGGCGATCTGGCAATATTCCAAGCAGTGCAACAGCTCCCGTTTGCGCAAGCTTTACCGCTTGCAAAATAGCCTTGGAGAATGCAGCATTATCCAGCACCATCTGGTCAGCTGGACTTACTACCAATATAGGGTCGCCCCCGCCTTCTTGTGCAGAAAAAGCCGCAAGTGCAAGTGCTGGCGCAGTATTGCGCCCAACTGGTTCTAATAAAATATATTTTGGCTCGAGCGAAATTTCCTTCAACTGCTGCAAAATTAGAAACCTATGCTCTTCATTGCTTACAATCAAAGGCTCTGCAACTTTTTCGTCCGCAAAATTAGTCAATCTCTGCGCGGCAAGCTGGAAAAGGCTTTCCTTCCCAAATAGACTTAAAAATTGTTTAGGAAACTCAGCACGAGAAAGTGGCCATAAACGAGTTCCACTTCCACCACATAGAATTATCGGCTGAATAATAGAAGCCATTTGATTTTTTGTTATATTTAGTTATTGAAACAAGAAAAATTTTGTAACAATGTACTTGCCAATTTGCAAGGAAATTAAAAAGGTGTTCTTATGTCTATAATCCCCCAACTATCAATAGTAGTACCATGTTACAATGAAGAAAAATTGCTAGAAAAATCTATAGCGGCAGTTTTATTGCTGGAAAATGATGTAAAAAATCTGGAAATCGTCATTGTTAACGATTGCTCAAAAGATAGAAGCGGCGAGATAGCGCAGGAATTAGCGAAAAGACACCCGCAAATTCGCTATTTTGCTCACGAAAGAAATCAAGGCAAAGGTGCTGCTCTACGCACAGGGTTTGCCGAGGCAAAAGGTGATATTATCTGCGTTCATGATGCGGATTTGGAATATGACCCGCAGGATTTACTGCCTATGTATAAAATTATAAACGCTGGGCGTGCTGAGGTGGTTTTTGGTACTCGCTTTTTGAATAGTAAAGAGCATCGTGTGCTTTATTTTTGGCATTCGGTCGCGAATAAAGTAATAACTCTCGCCTGCAATATTTTTAGCGATTTGAACCTAACTGATATTGAGTGCTGCCATAAAATGTTCAGGCGCGAAGTTATTAAACAAATAACCATTGAGGAAAATCGCTTTGGCGTTGAGCCAGAGCTGGTTTCAAAAGCGGCTAGGCTTGCCAAGCGCGATAATCTACGCATCTATGAAAGCGCGGTTAGCTATCATGGCAGAACATACGCGGAAGGCAAAAAAATCGGCTGGAAAGACGCATTCCGCGCCTTTTGGGTTATACTTAAATATAATACTTGGCACAGGAAACTCGGCTAAATGCTGCTAGATTTTTTATTATTTCCTGTTTTTTTGTGCGTTTTATATGCAATTGGTTCTGGCGCGTTGCTGATTGCACACCATGGCAAAAACATGGAGTACCCAGACTATTTCTATCTAACATTTGGGCTTTTTTCCATCGGCTTTATTTCTGTAATCGTCAATTTTTTCTCTGGTGTCGCAGTTCCCGCCACTTATTTTGCCATTGCCACCTTGTTTATAGATGGTGGAATGCGAATTATGAAGACAGGTATTGGCACGCTCAAAACAACTTCCTGCTATCAATTTCCTAAAAATAGCACCTATTTTTGTCCTTTATGCCATGATTTTGAATGGCTTTTGGTTAATCCCAGCGCGAATTTGCGTAAAAATTATTGGACTACCCATAGTAAGCCGCACAATAATAGCCACCAACAACAAAACAGGACTTAAGATTACAAGCCCAGCTAGCGAACCCAAAATGTCAATCCCCCTCTTAACAATATGTTTATTTATCATATTTTTCTTGTTTCTAGATTGGAAATTTTTCGTACATAAAGCGCAACGGCGAGGGTTATAGCCGCGACAATAGCGAATAAATCCTGCACTCCCAGCCCGCAATACAGCAACGCGGCGGAGATAATAGCAGCTATGGTCATGCAGATGGAATCGCTTAAATTGCTGGCGGCGATGATTTGTGAGCGGTGCTGTGCGCCAGAGCGCGACTGCAAAACCGCATATAAAGGCACCATGTATAAACCGCCGCAAACCGCCACCATCAGCATAGAAAACACTACCAAGAAATTATGCGGAACACCGAAGAACTCGCGCACTGTCATCAACCCATCATGCAGCGGTGGCGGCGTGGACACCACCATGAGCATGGTAAAAAACGCCATACCAACTGCCGAAGCTGTGGTGTAGCGCGTGGAAATTTCGCCTTTCAGCAGAGCGTCGCACAGCATTGACCCAACCGCCACGCCAAGCGAAAAAATCGTCAGAAACACAATATAAACCTCATTATCAGCATGCACCACGCCGCGGGCATAATTGGCAAATTGCGCGATATAAATTGAGCCAATAACAATAAACCATGACAGCGACAAAATAGTTCGGGTGAGGATTTTATCGCGCATGGCATGGGCGATGATTTCGCGGCTGCCCCGCCATAAATTAAAGCTGACAATGGTTTGCGGGTGCGCGGATGGTGCGGGCGGAATAAATAGGCTGGCAACCAAGCCGCACAGCGCGATTGCCACTGCCACTATGCCGATTAAATTATTCGGCTCTTCCACCAGCAATCCGCCCGCAATCATGCCCGCAAGTATTGCAAGATAGCTGCCGCTAGCGATAAAACCATTGCCCGCCACTAGCTCCCCTGCCCGCAAATGCTGCGGCAGGATGCTGAATTTTATTGGCACATAAAAGGTGGAGTGTGTGCCGCTGGCGAATAATAACCCCATCAGCAATATTATATTCTGACTGTAAAAACCATACGCCACGCCGAGCATGATAAATATTTCCGCGAGTTTGGTCAGGCGCACCAGCCGCGATTTATCACATTTATCAGCCAGTTGCCCCGCCACCGAGGAGAATAACACCATCGGCAACACCAACAAAGCCGAGCAGATAGTCACCAGAATTTCAGGATCGGCAAATAGCGAAATCTCATGCTGCGCGGCGTAGGCAATCATCACCACCAAGCCAGAGCGAATTATATTATCATTCAGCGTCCCCAGAAAAGTCGCAAGAAACATCGGCAAAAAACGGCGACTGCCAAACAGGCTATATTTCAGATTCTCCAGATGCAGAGTTTCTAAGAGGCTGTTCATAATCTCGCTCCAGCGCAAGCGAAAACGACGATTTTCGAGAACCGCAGCGCAGTGTATGTTTTATACATGAGCAGAGGAAGCGCAGAAAACGCCGTTTGCAGCAAGCTGGAGTAGAGAGTATGAACAGCCTCTAACTCCATAGTATTAACGACCAAACAACTATAGCATTGACAATCGCCAGCAAAACCGCCGCGCTCGCCACATCTTTTGCCCGTTTTGCAATCGGGTGAAACTCTCGCGAAACGCGGTTGATAGCGTCCTCAATCCCAGTATTCAGCAACTCCACAATCAAAACCAACAGCACACTGGCAATCATAATGGCGCGTTCGATTTTGGTATCGGTCAGAAAAAAAACCAGTGGAACGGCAACCGCACAAACAAAAATTTCCGTCCGAAAAGCAGCCTCACCCCACGCCGCCCGCAGCCCAGCAAAAGAATAGCCAAAGGCTTTTATTATTCTACTGAGTTCTTTCGTCATGCAATCTTATGCTGCAAATTATTATTTATAGTCGGCAAAATAAACAACTCGGTTGCCGTTGGCAATCCTTCAAAACCCTGCACCATCAAGCTGCCCGTCCGTGCATCCGCCACCATACATAGCCGTGTAAATGGGTTGAGAATTGGCGCACGCAACCACGAAAAATTATCCTGCGTAATTTCATGCCCTTGCAGGCTGCACGCTTGCCGATAGCGACCTGCGCTGTCAAAAAACGGGCGCGGCGTTGTGCCTTCGGCGAGTTTGGTGTGGAAATGATTGCTGGTGGCAACCTGTTGATCAGCACTTAACTCGCGAACTTCTGCCGTGGTTTCCAGCCGTTCAATAACGCAACCTTCGCCCTCATTTATACCCGTTAGCGTAAAAATCGCGGGAACGGCAAGCGGCGTATTGGTCAGCATCTCCTTCGCGGTTTTATAATCCGCCGCCACCTCAAACACTTGACGCAGCAAATGCGCGGGCGGCAAGCCCTTTTGAGCATAAGCAATTTTGCGGTTGGTCAACCAATCGGAAATAAAATTTTTACCATGCCGTCGTAGTGGCGCAAGATTGAGTGCCGCGGCAAATCGCCCAACCGCCAATCCATTAAACACCCCAGAAATCGCAGGCCAAGTTATGTTGTAATAATCGCCAGCCTTGCCGCTTTGCAGCACCACCAAAACTTGCTTGCCAAGCTTGGGAAATGGCCAATCAAGAACCCGCATCATGCTCACGCCATCATCATGCCGATACGCGCCGCTAGTGCAGCCCCACTCATAGGATAAATTGAGTGAATAAACCCCGCGCACCCCAAGTATGCTGTCAAAAGATTCAATTTCATGCAGGAATGGATTATTATTGCGAACCAACCAAGAATGAGATTTTTTATCCGCAAATGGCAGTAAAATCGCGCTTGCCAGATGCGATAGCAAACCATAGCTACGCCGCGCCGCCACAATAAGCGACTTCGCGCTATCAGGATACATCCGCAGTAAATCAATCGGCGTTTTACCACGAAGATCTATAAATGGTATCGTAGCTTTTATCATATTTCCTTAAAATCTCAATTTACGCAGTTCTTAATCTATATGCCAATTGCGAATGATTATCAACTGCAGCAGAAAAAACCTTGTTCTACACCGCCACTTTATTAGCCTATCTTTACTAAAATTCCCAATTTCCCAATCCATACAGCGACCATAGCATTAAAAAACATGCTCTGGCAGTGGCAAAATGCCTCATCTGCGAAGGCTGAACTACTTTTTTGTAAGCCACTTACTTTTCGTGCTGTCATACCAGCGCAGGCTGGTATCCATGCCAAGCAAATTGCGATTAGCTTGTTGAAAGGCATGGATTCCGCCCTTCGGCGGAATGACAAATAAATGACAAAAAAAGTCGTACATCTCGTTACTAAGTTAAGATTTTGCACGCAACTTACTATGAAACTGCCCATAACCAAAATACACCGCCGCACCCAGCGCGAAATATGGTATCAAGGTAAGAAAAGTTTCATATAAGCTGGAAATCAGCCCCGCGCAAAACAGCATCCCCAAAATCGGAGTGATTTTCGGATAAGGAACTTGGAACGGACGCGCCAAATTCGGCTCTTTTTTGCGCAGATAAAGCACTGTAAAACAGATAATGGTGAAGGCAAGAAGCGTCCCTAAATTCACCAGATTACCCAGCGAATTTATATCCGTCATCCCCGCCACCAAGCCAGATATTCCGCCAACCAGAAGCGTATTAACCCATGGTGTTTGATATTTCGGATGCACCTTCGCAAAAACTGGCGGCAACAAGCCATCCTTCGCCATAGTGTAAAAAATCCTAGTTTGACCATACATAAGCACCAACATAACCGATGATAGCCCTGCAATTGCGCCAATTTTTACCACAAATGACAGCCATCCAAGACCAATCGCATCAACCGCAACAGCAATCGGGTCAGGAACATTAAGCGTATCATATTTCACAATACCCGTCAGCACCAACGACACCAAAATATAAAGCAGTGTGCAAATCGCCAGCGAGCCGATAATCCCGATAGGCACATCGCGCTGCGGATTTTTTGCCTCCTGCGCGGCGGTGGAAACCGCCTCAAAGCCGATATAAGCAAAGAAAATGAAGCTCGCACCTTTCATAATTCCGCTAAGCCCAAAATGCCCATATTCCCCAGTATTTTCAGGAATAAACGGATGCCAATTGTCAGGGTTAATATACATCGCACCGATGCCGATAAACAACACGATAACCAACAATTTGGTGAACACGATAAGATTATTCACAGTTGCCGATTCCTTCACCCCCAAAACCAACAAACCAGTGGCGGCGGAAATCCCAAGGAAAGCAGGAAGGTTAAACAAGGCTTTGACAGTGCTGCCATCTTCCAGCTTCACCATTTGCCCAGTTGCCGCCGTCCATTCTGGCGGAATTATCAGCCCGAAATTCTTGAGAAAACTAACTACATAGCCCGACCAACCAACGGCGACAGTGGAAGCAGCAACGCCGTATTCAAGCAACAAGAGCCAACCCATAACCCACGCGAACAACTCGCCGAGACTAGCATAAGCGTAAGAATATGCACTGCCAGAAACTGGAAGCATAGAAGCCAGCTCCGCGTAGCACATGGCGGCGAAGGCGCAAGCCAAACCAGCAAGCAAGAACGAAATAATAATCGCAGGCCCAGCATATTGCGCGGCGGCACTGCCCGTAAGCACGAATATCCCAGTGCCAATGATGCAACCAATACCAAGGCTTATCAAATTTGCAGCAGACAGCGACCGCTTCAGCTCACTGCTTTTTGCCTCCGACTGAATTGATGCTATGGATTTTTTGACCATAAATCTGGATAAATTCATACTGCCTCCGCGAGTTAATTCATAAGCGAAAACAGCTTTAGCGATTTCCGTTTCATTTGCAAATGATTTTATGAGGTATCCTAAAATGAAAAATTATAATTCACCATCACCGAATTAGTTCGAATGCTATATTCTGTGTTTGAATTATCAGGCGTGTAATGCAGCTCAAGCATCTTGGTTTTTATGCGCGGCTGTAAATCATAGCGCAAAGAAAGTGAACCATTGGTAAAATCGCTAGAAATTTTTTCTTCATGCAGCAAGAAATGCCCGTCATTTGTTCGCGCATCAATATCATTTACAAGCTCCATAGTGTCGCGGTCAGAGATACCAATTGACTTCAGCATAACAATTATTTTTTCGGCTTTACGAGAATTTTTTGATGATGCTTCCTCAAATGCTTTTTGGGATTTTGGTTTGTGGTTCGCATCAGCATATCGCCTATTGCTATGCTCGTTATTTTCCGCGGCCACCGCCAGTTTATTATGAATAAAGATATTCTGTATAAGCAGGAGTGCCGCCACCACTGTTAGCATCCTATTCATGCTTTGACTATAGCAGAAAACCCACTCTAAATCCACATATTTATTACGAAAGCGGAATGATTGCTGCGTTGCAGCGTATATTTATTTAGCTACCAGAATAGCCTTCGAAATCGTCATTCCTGCGTAGGCAGGAATCTCTTTTTAGTCTTGCGCCAGCGTAGAGGATATAGAGATCCCCGCCTACGCGGGGATGACGAAAAAATTGTGCGGTTTGCCCTACAAATCGATGCTAAGAGCTACAATTCCTCTATTGGCGGCATCGCTGGGAAGGTAAGCGTAACCAGAGTCCCTTTATTTGGTGCGCTGATGATGTTAATATTACCGTGATGCAGCTCCATGAGCTTTCTGGTAAGTGGCAAACCTAGCCCTGTGCCTTCATATTTGCGGTTTAGCCCGCTATCCACCTGCCCGAAGCTGGAGAATGCGTCCTTAATCCCCTCTTCAGTCATGCCGATACCAGTATCCTTGACTGTAAAAATAAACTCAACTGGTTCACCAGCAACTTCTCTGGCACTTGCCGCGATATGCACACTGCCTCCCTCATTGGTAAATTTAACCGCATTCGACAAAATATTCAGGATGATTTGGATAAAACGCAGACGATCCACCAGCAACGGAGGCAACATTTTTGGAATATCGGTGGTGATGGCAACTTTGCCTTTCTCCGCCCGCTCTGATATTATGGTGATACATTTATTAATTGCCTTGCCGATATGCACTTCTTCATAGTTAAGGAGCAGCTTGCCAGCTTCCGCTTTAGAAATATCAAGAATATCATTAATGATGCCCAGCAAATGCGTCCCAGAATCGTTTATATCCCGCGCATATTCCAGATATTTCTGATCACCAAGAGGGCCAAATAGCTGGTTCATAAGTATCGATGAAAAGCCAATGATAGCGTTAAGAGGAGTGCGCAGTTCATGGCTGATATTAGCAAGAAAATGTGATTTTGCGCGGCTGGCAGCTTCGGCATCTTCTTTCGCTTTTTCCAGCTCTGAATATTGCTTTTTCAGCTGGATATTACGAGCATCAATTTCTGATAACATCTCGTTGAATGAATCAGTCAAAATCACCAGCTCATTATTAAGTTCTTTGCTGTTGCTTCCCAAAGAAGCCGCTCTAATCGAATAATCCTTATGCAAGGAAACTTCTCTAGCCGTACCCGCAAGGCTAAGTATTGGCGCGGAAATGCTCCGCTGCAAGCCAACCGCTAGGAAATAGGAAAATATCAAAACCGCAAGCGCAACCGCAAAAGCAATAGTGGTTTGTTTTTCAATGTAAGTGTCAACCTGCTCCAGCGTTGATTCTATGTATATATAACCAACTTTTTCCTGCCCCTTAAATATAGGCTTCAAAAGTTCTATATGTTTATTGACGAACTCTGCCCTTGAGGTAAGATTGCTTGGACACTCACTAACCTCCGAAATTTCCTTGTTTTTATAGCTGGCAAATTCCAAACCAGAAATATTATATAAACACGCCTGAACAATCGACCTTTTCACGCTAAATACATTGAGATTGGTCTCCGCAACTGGCTTATCATCAAAGAGAATCGCCGCCACATTTCGATCGCCGACAATGGAAGCGGAAACATCGATTTCGCTCATTATATTCGTGCGTAGATTGTATATTCCGAAGATTGCAATGGTAATAGTTGTAATTAGCACCGAAATACTGCTAATTGCCATGATAATAAGGGTTAGCCGCTGCTTGATTGAAAGATTTTTCAAGGAGCGTATCGCCATATTACTACTTACCTGCCAATTTGGGAATAATTCCCCAAAATAGATGGCAGCCCGTGCTGATGCCAATGCCAGCACGCCCATAATAAGCGCGTTTAATGTAACAATTCTCCATATTCCCTCCCCATCTTAATGATGGTGTTTCTGTGTACAGGAATTATAAATAATCGTTATTAATTAAAATTTTATTAAATTTGTTAGGATTTTTTAGTTTCCAAGCTTAAAAAGTCAAAAGCCATGCAAAAATACATCAAATTTTTATTCTGTACAAATCTAAGTCCTAGGTTAATATATAAAAAATCAACCTTTCCAATCAAAGGATAACAAGAATGCTAAGCCCATTTATAGAACTAATCAGCGCGTTATTACAGCTTTATTTGGTGTGCGTTATCGCGTGGACAATACTTAGCACCCTGATTTCCTTCAAGATTGTCAATGCGTATCAGCCATTTGTCCAAAAACTTATGTTCGCGCTAGACAGGCTTTGCGAGCCGACCATGCGCCCGATACGCAAGCTCCTGCCTGACCTCGGCGGCTTTGACATTTCCCCGATTATATTGATTTTGCTGATTAATTTCGCGCAGAGCATGTTGCATAAGCTCGCTTATGGTTTTTGATTCATGTTCCAATCGCTTTCTTCAAAACTAACTGGTATTTTTAGCAATCTTCGCAAGCGCGGTGTGCTTTCGGAGGCGGATATTGACACGGCGATGCGCGAGGTGCGGATTGCACTTCTGGAAGCTGATGTCGCGCTGCCTGTGGTCAAGGATTTTATCAATTCGCTGAAAGCCAAAGCCCTCGGCGCGGAAGTAATCGCCAGCGTGTCGCCAGCACAAATGGTGATAAAGCTGGTTAGCGACCACTTGAAAGAGCTACTAGGCAGCGAAACGCAGGAAATAAATTTGGCGGCAACTCCGCCTGTGGTGATGATGATGGTGGGGCTGCAAGGTTCTGGGAAAACCACCAGCACAGGCAAGCTGGCTCTACGCCTTAAAACCAAGCATAACAAAAAAACGCTCGTTGCTTCGCTGGATATTTATCGCCCAGCGGCACAGGAACAGCTAGCGCAAGTGGCAAAAAAGGCGGGCATTGACGCACTTCCGATTGTGCCGAACGAAAAACCGCTGGAAATAACCAAGCGAGCTTTGCAGGAAGCCCGCCTTGGCGGCTATGATGTTTTGTTGCTGGACACCGCAGGGCGGCTGCATATTGACGAAGAATTGATGAGCGAGCTTAAAGCGGTAAAAGCACTCGCCAATCCATTGGAAACCTTGCTAGTTGCCGATAGCCTAACTGGGCAGGACGCGGTAAATATCGCCAAATCTTTCCACGAACAAATCAGCGTGACGGGTATTATCCTCACACGGGTAGACGGCGACGGGCGCGGTGGCGCGGCACTTTCCATGCGGGCGGTCACTGGACAGCCGATAAAATATCTTGGCGTTGGCGAGAAACTCTCGGAATTTGAGGAGTTCCACCCCGACCGCATCGCAGGGCGCATTTTGGACATGGGCGACATCGTTTCGCTAGTGGAAAAAGCCGCAGAAAACATCACCGCCGAAGAAACTGAAAAAATGGCAAAGCGGATGATGGAGGGGGTTTTTGACTTTAACGACCTGCTAGATCAGCTGCGGAAAATGAATAAAATGGGCGGCATTGGCGGTTTTATGAAAATGCTACCAGGAATTGGGCAGCTCAAGGAAAAAATCGGCGAGGCAAAGCTAGACCCGAAAATCCTCGCCCGCCAAGAAGCGATTATCCTGTCCATGACCGCTAAAGAACGCGCCAACCCCGCCCTCATCAACGCCAAACGGCGCATCCGCATCGCGGGCGGCTGCGGGCAAACTGTGCAGGATGTAAATAAACTGCTAAAACAACAGCAACAAATGCAAGATATGATGAAAAAACTAAAAAAAATGGGCGCGAAAGGCATGATGCGCGGCGGACTCGGTCAATTGCTGGGGATGTAGGTGCTGGGGATGTAGGTTTTTATTTGACAATTGCATCTTTTTTGTTTATACATTAAATAATATAATAATATTATGGAAATCACCTACGATTCAATCAAGAGCAATACAAACAAAGAAAAACATGGTTTTTCACTAGGATTTGCCAAGGAATTAGAATGGGATACATTATCAGCAAAGCGCGATGAACGCCATAATTATGGAGAGGAACGCTTTATCGGGTTTGCCATAATGGAATCAAGGTTATATTGCGTGGTTTTTGTGGATAGAGGCAACCAGAGGCGCGTTATAAGTTTGCGAAAAGCTAATGTAAGAGAGGTAAAAACATATGCCAAAAACAATTAAAACAGCCTCTGGGCGAAAGCTTATTTTACCAACTGCGGAAGAAGAAAAACTCATAAAATCTGGCATAAAAAATGATGCCGACACTTACGAGCTATCAGGCAGTGAATTTGCCCAATTAAAGCCTATGCGCGGTCGCCCGACTTCTGAAAATCCAAAAATTTTTACAGCTATTCGTTTTGATTCTGATGTTCTTTTGGCTTTTAAAGCTTCTGGGCGAGGCTGGCAAACACGCATAAACGCTGCATTGAAAGATTGGCTGGCAACGCATTCTCCCGTGGAAATTGTTAATAAATACCGCTAATTTTATTGCTAATTTCTTGGCGTGGATGCCAGCCTGCGCTGGCATGACAGAGCAAAATAGCAAGCTATTTATCATTACTTAAAGTAATATACAAATCTACATTCTCCATTAGCACTTGTATTATATACGCCACTTGTTTGGCAAACACCCGCACCTGCAACACCAATGGTTGTAAGCCCCCAGAATTTACCTTTATTACCTATCCCATCGTCTATTTTACTATCAATTGCTTGTGCATCTAGCGAACTTGATGCACTTGCTCCAGCGTAATTATTTGGTTTATATGAGATAATTCCATTATATTGAGTGCGAGTTCCACCATACATATATGAGCCCCAATCATCATTCATGATATTCAAAAGAGAACCATTATACCCGCCACTAATAGTTGTTGAATTAACTTTCATTCCTTGTGGTAAAAGGTTTGCTGCTACAAAAAAAGATGGTGTATTCAGATATTCACAATTTTGAGTTCCATCTCCATTAGTATTTTTTACTAATCCATCACCATCACCATTACAATGATTGCAACTTACGCTATATTGATTGGTAACGAGTGGACAAAAATCTATTCCAAAAAAGTCAGTGGCATTTTGACAATCCCCAACTACGCAATTATATTTTATTTTGAAAGTATTGTATGATATTTCCATTTGCTGCATCTGTGAAACAGAGTAACGAATTTCAGCAGCGGTGATCAAATCTTTCCCCAGCAAAATTCCACCAGCTATAAGCCCGATAATTACAAGGACGATGGAGAGTTCAACAAGGGTAAAGCCCACATTGCTTGTCACCCCGTTTTTATAACGGGGTCTGTGGCTGTAAATTTTGTCGGTGTTTGTGTTTACAGACCCCGCAACGAGTGCGGGGTGACGACCGAGGATTACTTTAACTTTGCGCTTGACAACCAGACACAAACCCACATTTTTTTGCTTGCTTGCTTGCTTTGCCATTTTATTGTCTCCATTTTGGCTTTTCCATAGACTAGTTTGTGGTTATACTAGCAACAATCAGGTTGTTATACCTAAATCAAATGTTTATGCTTAAAGACCGCAATACACAATTTATTTTTAATACACACAATGTCAAAACAACTCTCGTTCACCCTCATCACCGCCGCGCTCGCCAGTTTATTGTTTTTTCTGGGGACTAGCCTCGGGTTTTTGTTCATGTTTTTGCCAACATTGCCGCTATTTTCGGCGGGGCTGGGCAAATCCCCCAAAGTCGCGCTTGAAGCAGCGGCAATTGCAACGCTTCCTATAGCCCTGCTTACTTCCAGCATCTCTGCCCCTGCAATATTTATGCTAGTCTACGCCCTGCCCTGCGTTCTTATATCTCATTTATTGCTACTCCACCGCGATATTCAACTTGGGGACGGTATGCCGACCTTGCGCTTTTGGTATCCTGCGGGGTTGGTCATAATCAGCCTTGCCGTTTATGCCTGCGTCATGCTCGCCATCACCACCGCGCTATTTGCCACACAGGAAACTAATCTGCCCAATCTCCTCGCCCAAACAATCAGCGAAGAAATCAAGACAATACAAAAAGATATGGGTATTACGCTAGAACAAGTGTCGCCCAGCTACATCGCCTTTATGCTCTGTGGTTTTCTAGCGTGGCTGTGGACAATCGTGATTTATGCCCACGCATGGGCGGCAAACAGCTCACTCGCCCGCAAAAAAATTGCGCCGCGCCCTAGCATCGCCATTCATCCGTTTCCCATGCCAAATTGGCTGCTATCATTGATGGGAATTTGCGCCCTTGCCTCATTAATCGGCGGGGAATCCATGCAGTTTTTGGGCAAAGCTTCGTTTATTATCCTGCTGCTGCCTTATTTTTTTCAAGGTGCGGCGATACTGCATCTCACCACTCTAAAATGGCAAAATCGCTGGCTTTTGCTGGGCGCAATCTATCTCTCCATCGTCGCACTTTTCTGGCCCGCCTTCATCCTCGCTGGTGTTGGGCTGTGGCAACATGCAAAAATATTAAACAAACACTTGTCAATTGGTGGGAATTCATCTACAAGCTAGCCTCCCTTTTTGAAAATTAAAGGTGCGCGGCGGATAGAAACTTACAAAAAATCCCGCTTGAGCGCGAAAAAACTAAAGTATTTAAGGAGTTAAGACCATGGAAGTTATTTTGTTGCAACGCATCGCCCGCTTGGGTGGAATTGGCGAAGTTGTTGAAGTTCGCAACGGTTATGGTCGCAATTTCCTAGTGCCTACTGGTAAAGCATTGCGGGCTACCGAAGAAAATAAAAAAACCTTTGAAGAACGCCGCCATTTGATTGAAGCTGAAAATGCTAAAGAGCGCGAAGCAGCTGAAAAACAAGCGAAAAAACTAGATGGCGTAAGCGTTCGCTTGGTGCGTCAAGCCAGCCAAGAAGGAAAACTTTACGGCTCAGTTACCGTGCGCGACATTGCGGACGCGCTTAAAGAAGCTGGTCATGATGTGCCAAAAAGCCAAATTGTGCAAACCACCGCGATTAAATCAATCGGTGAATATGCGGTTCGCGTTACCCTGCACCCTGAGGTGATTGTGAATGTAACCTTGAATGTTGCACGCATTGAGGCTCACGCTGCCTAATAAACAATAGAATAGGTTTTCTATGCAGCTAACTCCCGAACAACAATCAGAAATAAACGCCCTCCGCGCCCAGAAAAACAGCACCCTACGGGATGTTTCAACTGGCGTGGAGGAGTTGCTTTATACCCCCCTTCCCGTGCTTGATCATGGTTTTGTGCGGGTGATTGATTATATGGGAACGGATAGCGCAATCGTGCAAGCAGCGCGGGTTTCTTACGGCAAAGGCACGAAAAAGGTGAATGAGGACGCAGGTCTGATTAACTACCTACTCCGCCATCGCCACACTACACCGTTTGAAATGTGCGAAATCAAATTCCACATAAAACTCCCGATTTTCATTGCCCGCCAATGGATTCGCCACCGCACGGCGAATGTAAATGAATATTCTGGTCGCTATTCCATCATGGATAAAGAGTTTTATGTCCCTGCGCCTGAACATCTGGCGGCGCAGTCAAAAGTGAACCATCAAGGGCGCGGTGCATCGCTGGAAGGTGCGGAGGCGCAGCGCGTGCTGGAGCTATTGCGTGAGGATGCCACCCGCTCTTATTCGCATTACGAAGAAATGCTGAATATGGACGCAAACGAGAATATCATCGACGAAAGCAAGGATGGCTTGGCGCGGGAACTGGCGCGGATGAATCTTTCGCTGAATTACTACACCCAGTGGTATTGGAAAATTGACCTCCATAATTTGCTGCATTTCCTTAGCCTACGGGCAGATTCCCACGCTCAGTACGAAATCCGCGTTTATGCCGAGGCGATGCTGCAAATCCTAAAAGCTTGGGTTCCCATAACCTACGCCGCCTTCATGGATTACCGCGTTGGTGGCGCGAATTTCTCAGCAAAAGGGCTAGCAATCGTCAAAAAACTAATCAATGGCGAAGAAATCAGCCAAGAACAAAGCGGCATGAGCAAAGGCGAATGGCGCGAGCTGATGAGCGTTTTGGGGAAATAATTTTTACGAATTAGGCAAAAAAAAGCTTTCGCCTGCGGGAAAATATGTTATAAAGCCCCTTCAAATATATAGCAAGAGGATAAGAAAATGGCTGTACCTAAAAGAAAAACGAGCAAAAGCAAGCGCGATATGCGCCGTTCGCATGACTCTTTGAAAAAAGTTAACACCGTGGAAGATAAGACCACTGGTGAGCTAAAACGCCCGCACCATGTGTCGGCGGATGGCTATTATAATGGCCGTCAGGTAACAAAAGCTAAAGTCAACCGCTAGGCGGAAGCCCCCATGGTCGCTGGAAAAATCCAGACCCCAATCGCTTTAGACGCTATGGGTGGTGACAACGCGCCTGAATGCGTGATTTCTGGAGCGCAGCTCGCTCTTATCCGCCATCCGGGTATAAAATTCCTTATTTTCGGCAATGAAGAGGTGGTTGCCCCCCTGCTAAATGCCCACCCCGCCCTAAAAGCAGTCAGCAAAATTGTTCACACTACCGAGTTTATCGCAGGGCATGACAAGCCGTCTATCGCTGTGCGCCGCGGGAAAAAATCCAGCATGTGGCTGGCGGTGGAAGCGGTAAAAGACGGCACGGCTTGCTGCGTGGTTTCTGCGGGCAATACGGGTGCACTTATGGCAATTTCCAAGCTGGTTTTGCGTACTCTGGAGGGTGTTTATCGCCCCGCCATCGCGGCTTTGCTGCCGACACTGCGCGGTGAATGTGTGATGCTGGATCTGGGCGCGAATGTAGAGTCCGACGCGCAGGATTTATACCGCTTTGCCATTATGGGCGATGCCTTCGCCCGCGCTGTACTTGGGCTGGCGCGTCCGCGTATTGGGCTGCTCAATGTTGGCTCGGAGGATTTGAAGGGTCACAATGAAGTCAAAGAAGCCTTCACCTTGCTGAAAAATTCCACCGTTAATTTTCATGGTTTTATTGAGGGAAATGACATTGCCGAAGGCACGGTTGATGTGGTGGTGACTGACGGTTTTACGGGCAATATCGCGCTAAAAACTGCCGAGGGCGTGGCTCGCCTCATCCGCACATATTTGAAAGATGCTTTTAATAGCTCAATCATAGCACAGGCGGGCGGCTTGCTTGCCATGGGCGCAATGAAAAATGTGAAAGATAAACTTGACGACCGCAAGCGCAATGGGGCAATGTTCTTGGGGCTGGCGGGTATCGCGGTTAAAAGCCATGGTGGCGCGGATGCCTATAGTTTTTGCAACGCCATCAGCGTGGCGGTGGAGCTGGTCGCGCACCGCATTAATGACCGCATTATGGCTGAAATTGGTAATATTAACCCTGCTGAAAAGAAAGAAGAATAAAGAATGCTTCGCGCAGTTATCATCGGAACAGGGGCGTATCTACCAGAAAAAATCCTCCATAACGCTGATTTACCAGCGCATTTGGAAACCAGCCATGAATGGATAATGGAGCGCACAGGCATTGAACAGCGACACATCGCCGCAGACGGCGAATATACCTCCAACCTTGGCATTGCAGCGGGAAAACAGGCAATTTTGAATGCGGGCGTAGCGGCGGATAGCATTGACCTTGTAATCCTCGCCACCGCCACACCTGATGACACTATGCCCGCCACCGCCGCGAAAATTCAGCACGCACTGGGCATCACCAGCGGCGCAGCATTTGACATCAACGCGGCGTGCAGCGGCTTTGTGTATGCCATGAGCGTTGCCAATAATTTTATCATCTCGGGCGCGGCAAAGCGGGTGCTGGTTATCGGCGCAGAGACTTATTCGCGGATTTTGGACTGGGACGACCGCGCCACCTGTATCTTATTTGGTGACGGCGCAGCGGCAGTTTTGCTAGACGCGCAGGAAAACAGCCAGCGCGGGATATTATTCTCCAAAATTCATTCCGACGGCAAATTTTCAGATTTAATTCACACCACAGGCGGCGTTTCCACCACCAAAACCGCTGGGCTATTTGCCATGGCGGGCAAGGAAGTTTTCCGCCACGCCGTCGCCAAAATGCCCGCCGCGGTGGAAGAAGGTTTGCAGAATTTGAGCCTTCATAAAGACGCAATTGACTGGCTAGTTCCGCATCAGGCGAATATGCGAATTCTCGCCGCTGTCGCGCAGAAACTGGGAATTGAGGACGCAAGGATTATCTCTAATGTTGCGAAATGCGCCAATACCTCCGCCGCCTCTATCCCGCTGGCACTGCACGAAGCAGCACATGACGGGCGCATAAAGCAAGGGCAAATAATCGCCTGCCCAGCCCTCGGCGCAGGGCTAACTTGGGGCTGCACGATAATCAGGTGGTAATTAATATGGGAAATGATATAAAATCTGTGCAAGCGAAAGAAATGCGTACCAATTCGCACATTTTAAAAGCTGGATTTACGCTGATTGAACTATCAATTGTTTTAGTTATCATAGGCTTACTTGTTGGCGGAGTTCTCGTAGGGCAGGATTTGATAAAAGCTGCGGAAATCCGCAGTCAAATTCAACAAGTTGAAAAATATAATTCAGCAGTCAATACCTTTAGAGTAAAATACAACGCCATTCCCGGAGATATTGCCGAGCCAAATGCTAGTGGTTTTGGTTTTAAGGCAAGAGGAACGCAGATAGGGCAAGGTGATGGTAGCGGTCTATTAGAAGGATATGATTTTGGTGGTAACTCATCTTTGTTTGTAAATGGTGAGACTACCATGTTTTGGGTTGATTTAAGCACTGCTGGTTTGATTGATGGAGGCTTTAATACTGCAACCGCCACCGCAACATTATCTTTAACTTCATCACAAATTCCATTGTATTTCCCAAGAGCGAAGATAGGTAATGGGAATTATATATCTGTAGTTAGTGGGGCTCCAATGCCATTAGCTTGGCGCTCTTCTAATGATCTTACATCGCCATATAATTATTATATAATTTCGGCTATGAACGCAGTTGTTGGTGTAAGTCAACCATCAGCTAATAATGGTATTACTGTGCAACAAGCGTATTCAATTGATAGCAAAATTGATGATGGCTTTCCTCAATCTGGAATTATTACAGCAAAATATATAAATACAGTTAGTGGTAGCACATGGGTGTATTTATCTGGAACAACAATTTTGTATGACAATACTACCCCTTACACCACAGCAACCACTGCCTCTGCAACTACTTGCTTTGACAATGGAAATGTTAATGGTGCAACTCAACAATACTCAATATCACAAAATGGTGGAAATGGCATAAACTGTGCATTGATGATTAGGTTTCAATAAACAACATCAATCCAGCAATAGTAAAAAAGCCTAAAAACACAGCAATTAACCCAATACAGAAACTAAGCAGCTGTTTTTTGCGCTAGCAATTTCTTTTTGATTTGGCGTTTTAGCTTCGCCGCCGCTGGTGTCATTTTCAGCGAAGAATGCGACAGCAAATAGCCATCCAACCCGCCGTTATGCTCAATGCTGCGCAGGGTTGCAGCGGTCACGCGCAAAGGAACATTCACACCCAAAACTTCGCTTTTCAGCGAAACTTGTTGCAAATTCGGCATAAAACGGGTGCGAGATTTGTGGTTTGAGTGAGAAACATTATTGCCCGATTGCGAGCCTGTTCCTGTGATTGCGCAGCGTCTAGCCATAAAAATACCTTCTTATTTCATAATTAAAGAGGGGTGTTTTTTATAGTTTATGAAATGCGAAGTCAAGGTATTTTTTCTGTCATCCTGCGGAGTGCGAAAGCACTAGCGCAGGATCTTTTCCAATTGCACGAGATCCTGTGCTGCTGCTTTGCAGCCCACAGGATGACAAAATTACTTAACCTTATGAATATTATTGATATAATTCGTCCAAAATCCTTCGAGATGGGTAAGTGTGCTATTGAGCCGCGCCAGATCCGCCTCATTGGTTTCCTTTGATAAAACCTCAACATTCCGCTGGTAAAGCGCGTCGATTTTCTGGCAAAGGAGGGTGGCTTTTTCGGAAAGCTTGATGCGCGTTGAGCGTTTATCATGCGGAGCGCGTTCTTGCAGCAAATAGCCATTTTCCACCAGTTTTTTCACATTATAGGAAACATTCGAGCCAAGATAATAGCCGCGGTTGGTAAGCTCGCCGATGGTTAGCTGTTCGCCGTTTATGTTATATAAAATAAGCGTTTGCACATTGTTGACATCGTCAATCTTCAAGCGGTCAAGCTCCGCCTTCACCACATCAAGAAAGCGGCGATGCAAGCGTTCAATAAGCAAAATGGACTCTGTATAAACCTGTTTCACTGTGCTATCTCCTTAGAATTATGCCTAAAATTGTTCTTTACTTTAGGTGAGCATAGAGCATAAGAGTTAAAAATTCGTTTATAATCCCTCAACTTCATATCATTTTTTTATGTTATTTATCAATAATCTAACCTTCCGTATCGCGGGGCGCACGCTAATTGAAAACGCGAGTCTCAGCATCAACGCTGGGCAGCGCGTGGGGCTGGTTGGGCCAAACGGCACGGGAAAATCCACACTTTTTAAGCTAATTTCAGGCGAGTATCACGCCGATGCTGGCGATATAGCCATGATAAAAGGCGCGAGTTTCGGCATGGTGCGCCAAGATTTGCCCGAGGATGACACGCCTGTTATTGAGGTTTTGCTGTCTTATGACAAAGAACGCAACGCCCTGTTCAAAGAAGCCGAAACCTGCGAAGACCCTGACCGCATTGGCTATATTTACGAACGGCTGGAGGAAATCGGGGCGTATGATGCGCCTGCCCGCGCCGCAACGATTCTCGCTGGTCTGGGCTTTAATGACGAAGCGCAAAACAGCCCGATTTCTGACTTTTCGGGCGGTTGGCGGATGCGCGTTGCCCTTGCTTCCGCGCTGTTTATTGAGCCAGATTTGCTGTTGCTTGACGAACCGACCAACCATCTGGATTTTGAGGCGATGGTGTGGCTGGAGAATTACCTAATAAAATTCCCCAAAACCTTGATTATCATCAGCCATGACCGCGATATTCTCAACAAAACCGTGACCCATATTGTGCATCTGGAAAATAAGCAACTAACCTCCTACACTGGCACTTATGATGAGTTTGAACGCCGCCGCGCTGAAAGAATGCTCGGGCAGCAAGCTCTCCGCGAAAAGCAACTAGCGCAAAAGGCGCGGATGCAGGCCTTTGTGGATAGGTTCGGCGCAACCGCCAGCAAAGCGCGGCAAGCGCAAAGCCGCCTGAAAATGATTGAGAAAATGGATATTGTGGACGCGGTGATGGCGGAGCGGGTGACGGCGTTTGAGTTTCCCGAGCCAGACGAACAAAAATCGCCAATGTTGGTTTTGGAACATGTGGAGGCTGGCTATGAGGCTGGCAAACCAATCCTTAAAAAACTTGACCTGCGGATTGACGCTGACGACCGCATTGCCCTTCTCGGCGCGAATGGGAACGGAAAATCAACGCTGGTGAAGCTGCTATCGGGCAGGCTTCCGCCGCTGGCTGGGCAAATTCATAAATCCAGCAAGCTGCGTGTTGGCTATTTCGCGCAGTTCCAAACCGATGAGCTGGATGTCAACCAAACTCCGTTTGAAATCATGCGCGAAAGCATGAAAGGTACGGCGGAAAGTAAAATCCGCGCTAGCCTTAGCAAATTCGGCTTTGATAAATTCAAGGCGGACACGCTGGTGGGTGATTTGTCGGGTGGTGAAAAAGCCCGCCTGCTCTTTTGCCAGATGAGCTTTGACGCACCACACATCATGTTGCTTGACGAACCAACCAACCATCTGGATATGGACGCGCGAGAAGCATTAACGCAGGCTCTCAACAACTATCGTGGCGCGGTTATTCTGGTGAGCCATGACCCGCATCTGGTTGATTGCGTTGCCGACCGCCTGTGGCTGGTGGCAGACGGCACTTGCAAACCGTTCAACGATGATTTGGACGCCTACCGAACCCTCGTCGTCCGCCAACGCAGGAAAGAGAGAGAAGAGGCAAGGAAGAAGAAGACGGGGTAGCCCAGCGGCTTCGCCGCGAGTTTGGAGTTTGGAGTGTTGAGTGTGGTAATTTCGTACTCCGTCATACCCACCCTGTGCGGGTATCTATAATTTCCTGCTCATCACCAGCGCGTCGGTGAGTGTGCCGTCCAGCTGTTGGTAATAGAGTTTGCGGCGGCTGATATGTTTGAAGCCTGCTTTTTCGTATAGTTTGATGGCGGGTTCGTTACCCACCTCCACCTCCAGAAACATTTTTTCCGCGCCAAGGCTCGCGCAGTGAGAAAGCGCATCCGCGAGTAATTTATCGGCAATCCCAACGCCGCGAAATTTCGGGCGCACGCCGAGGGTTATAATCTCCGCCTGCTCAAACGAAACGCGGTACACCATCATAGCGACCGCCTCACCCCCCTGCTCCACCAGCTTGGCGAAAGTGCCAGCCACAGAGAAAAAATCGGTAAAAGCCTGCCGATTCCAATAGCGCGGGAAACATTCTTCGTGAATTTTGGTGAGGATTTCCGATTCCTCCTTTGAAACAATGCGCGTAGTAAAATGCGTAGTAAAATCAGGCATTTTCGCTCGCCGCCAACGCCGCCGCCAGCGCGTCACGCGCCCCCTGCAATTCTGGGTTTATTTCCAAAGCTTTTTTGAGAGCTTTGATAGCGGCGGGTTTTTGTCCAGACGACAAATGGCTAAGCCCAAGCCAATACCAGCCGCTAGCGTGTTTTGGCTCTAGCCATGTCACGAATTTGAAGCGCAAAACCGCGTCGGAAAAATTGCCAAGCCCATAATGCTTCTTGCCCAGCTCAAAATTTGTTTGCAGGATATTGCGGATTTTTTGCAAATCACGCAAAAATGTCAGCACAACCACCCGCCATTTTTCTATCGCCCCAGAAAACGGGTAGCGAAATTTATTTTTCTCTGGCATATTCACTCTCCTAAAATAATATTTCCATATTAACCAACATTTGCAAAGAAATGAAAGCAGAAAACAAAAGCACCGTGGACGATGAAGAAATCGCCAGATTTTCGCGCATTGCCGATGAATGGTGGAGCGAAACGGGCAAATTCGCACCTCTACACCGCATGAACCCTTTGCGGATTGCCTACATCCGCGACAAAATTTTGCAAAATATGCACACTCAGCACTCCACACTCAACACTCCTCTAAAAGGCATTAGCATTTTAGATATTGGCTGTGGCGGCGGCTTGATTTCCGAGCCAATGGCGCGGTTGGGCGCGAGTGTCACCGCCATTGACGCTGGCGAAAAAAACATTGCCGTAGCCAAGCTACACGCGCAGAAATCGGGGCTGGATATTGACTATAGATGCACAAGCGTTGAGGAATTATCAGAGCAAAACGAAGAAAAATTTGACGCGATTCTCGCCCTTGAAATCGTGGAGCATGTGGCAGATTTGGATTTATTTATAAAATCGGCGAGCAAGCTTCTAAAACCGAACGGAATTATTATCCTCTCCACCCTGAACCGCACCGCAAAGTCCTATGCTCTGGCGATTATCGGCGCGGAATATATCCTGCGCTGGCTGCCGATTGGCACGCATACATGGAAAAAATTCCTGCGCCCGAGCGAGCTGTGCCGCACTCTGGAAAATAATGGGGTTGAGATATGCGAACTCACGGGTATGGCGATGCACCCAATCAGCCAAAAATGGCGGCTAGACGCACGCGATTTAAGCGTTAACTATCTGGTGGTGGGGAAGAAATGACCACAGCACTCGCACAAAAAATAACCTCACCAGAAAAACCCGAGCATGACGGCGCGACGCCGACCATGCAGCAGTTCCTTTCCATCAAGGCGCGGCATGCGGATTGTTTGCTGTTTTACCGTATGGGGGATTTT
>SXRF01000107.1 GCA_005792635.1 Rickettsiales bacterium | reverse complement strand
GGCTGCTCCACCCCGCGTCACCGAAAACATCAACTACCAGACTTAAAGCAGCCTAGCAGCTCTTTTTAGAACAGTATCCGTTTGCTTGAAGCAAACTGCGGCAGGCTGCTCCACCCTGTCACCGAAAAAACTCTCCACAAATCGGAGGAGGTGGATTATAACCACATCAGCAACAACTATGCAAGTACCAAAAACATTTATTGTGGAATTTATGAACGAGCGAATAACACCAGCAATAGCAAGGCTAATAAGTGAGTGGGAAGGCTGGCTGGCGGATGTGAAGCGCGTGTCGAAATATACACTTGTCTCATATAAAAACGATCTTTTGGGCTTTTTTGCTTTTCTTTCCGAACATTTTGGCGGTGCTGTCGCGCTGCCGCATTTGAAAGAGCTGGAGGCGAAGGACATACGCGCTTGGCTGGCGAGCAGGGCAGGGGCGGATTACGAGGCGGCATCGAACGCCCGCGCACTTTCTAGCGTTAAAAATTTCTTTCGTTATTTAGAAAAGCAAGAAAAATTGAGGAATGCGGCGATTTTTCACATTCGTGGCGCGAAAATAAAGAAATCATTGCACCGCGCACTTGAGGAAACGCAAGCCACAGGCGCACTAACGGAAATTGGCAGCACCCACGCTGAGGAATGGGTGAATGCTCGCGATCTCGCGCTGCTCACGCTGATTTATGGTTGTGGGCTGCGGATTGGTGAGGCGTTGTCGCTGACTTATGCGGATGCACCAACTATGGATGGGCTGGTGGTGACAGGGAAGGGGAATAAGCAACGAAAATTGCCTGTTCTGCCGATTGTGTGTAGCGCGGTTGAGCAATATATTTCCGCTTGTCCGCATAGTTTTAGCGCGGATACGCCGCTATTTTTGGGGGTGCGCGGAGGGGCGTTGGATGCGGCGGTTTTTCAGCGCATAATTCGCGGTGTTCGCGTTCGCCTGAACTTACCTGAAACCACCACGCCACACGCCTTCCGCCATAGTTTTGCCACGCATTTGCTATCGGCGGGTGGGGATTTGCGCTCTATTCAAGAGTTGTTGGGGCATGTTAATTTATCCACCACCCAGCGTTATACATTAGTTGACAAAAACCGCCTGCTCACCGCATATAAAAACGCACATCCGAGGGCGTAACTCAGAAAATCAGGAAAAAAACATGACAATTTCTAAAGACCTATCGCCTGTTATTTTTGGCATGGCTGGAACTACTCTAACCGCCGAGGAAACAGAGTTTTTTCGTGAGGTGCAGCCTTATGGCTATATCTTATTTGCGCGGAATTGTGATAATCCGCAGCAGATAAAGGACTTGACCGCTGTGTTGCGCGAAATTTCAGGGCGCGATGATTTGCCAATACTGATTGACCAAGAGGGCGGGCGGGTGGCGCGGCTAAAACCACCGCATTTTCCAGCTTTTCCGCCAGCGGCGCAGTTTGCCAAGCTCGCGGAAACTGACTTGGAAGCGGCGAAAAAAGCCGTTTATGACAATGCGCTTTCCATCGCTAATATGTTGATAAAGCTAGGAATTACCGTTAATTGCGCCCCGTTGGCTGATGTTCCCATTGCTGGGGCGCATGAAATCATTGGTGACCGCGCCTTTGGCAACGACCCGCAGCAAGTGGCAACGCTTGCCCGCGCTATGGCGGATGGCTTGATAGCAGGAGGCGTTACGCCTGTTCTTAAACATATTCCGGGGCATGGGCGGGCGTTTGCCGATAGCCACCATGAACTACCTGTGGTGCATACAGCCTTGGAAGAGCTGCGAGCTACTGACTTTGTGCCGTTCAAAACACTTGCGGATTTGCCGCTGGCGATGACCGCACATGTGTTGTTTTCCGCCATTGACGCGGAGAATATGGCGACCGTTTCGCCAAAAGCTATCCGCCTAATCCGCGAGGAGCTTGGTTTTTCTGGCTTGCTGATGAGCGACGATTTATCAATGAAGGCGATGCGCGGCGACTTTAGCGAGAGAGCGCGAGCAGTGCTGGCGGCGGGTTGTGACCTTGTGTTGCACTGTAACGGTGATATGGCGGAAATGCGGGCGATAATGACTGGGATTACAGCAGATTAGTTGATTTATGCCTTATCTAAAAATCGGTCTTTATTCCAAAATTACAAGCTTCACCAGCCGTTGCTGTATTATATACAGCCGTTGTTGGTGATAGTGTTGTGGCGCAGTTTGGATAGACTAACGGATATAAATGTATCCAGTTGCCAGTTCCTGGTTTCCCATCATCTACCTTTGTGTCTATTGATAGTGCGTCCATAACGGTTAAGGCTTGAGCGAATGTTGGGTATGCATCCAAATAACTTTTACCAAATAGAATTGCATGTTTGGTGAGGGTTCTTTCTCCAAGAGAAGTCCACCCATTCCAATTATCTGTATATCCATTCCAATTTAGCACGGTATAACCAATACCAGCACCAATTTTTGACGCTGGAACATTTACCCCGACCTCTGCGTGATTAGCTCCACCTGAACCTTGAGTTCCTGTATAGCTTCCTCTGAATAACCCAGCCATTGACAGATGATACCAGAATTGCCACATCTCGCTATATCCTGAAACACCATATACGCCTATTTGTTCATCACCATTTCCATCGGTGACGCCGCTAAAATATTTAGTAGCATGGGCGCAGTCCCCCGGTAGGCACTCATATTTTTCTTGAAATGTGATGGTGGCGGTTTGTATTTGTTCAATATCTTTTAGTGCAGAGCGAACTTTTGCGGAATAAAGCAAAGCCCTTCCAGCCAATGTACCGCCAATAAGCAGACCAATAATAAGGATTACTAGGGACATTTCTACCAGTGTAAAGCCAGATTTTAGTGTCGTTTTATCGCTATATTTAGGCATTATGAAACCTCGGTTATTATTAGGAATATAGCTTCATACAGTAAGAGTTTTCTGGAAATATTCAATAGTTTTTACAAGCCCGCGATCCAGCGCAATTTTTGGCTGCCAGCCGAGAATTTCCTTGGCAAGACTGATGTCTGGTTGGCGTTGCAGAGGGTCGTCCTGTGGCAGTGGTTTGAAGATGATTTCCGACTTGCTACCTGTTAGTTCAATAACTTTTTCCGCCAACTCCTCAACGGTGAATTCGTCGGCATTGCCGAGGTTTATTGGCCCAGTGATGCCGCCTGCGCTTTCCATCATGCGGATGATGCCATCCACCAAATCATCAATATAACAAAATGAGCGCGTTTGCGAGCCGTCGCCGTAAATGGTAATCGGTTTTCCCTCTAGTGCCTGACAAATGAAATTGGAAACCACCCGCCCGTCATCAGAGCGCATTAGCGAGCCGTAGGTGTTGAAAATCCGCACGATTTTAATATCCACATCATGCTCGCGGTGATAATCAAAACACAGCGTTTCGGCGGCGCGTTTGCCCTCGTCAGAGCAGGCGCGAGGGCCAATGGTGTTGACATTGCCCAGATAGCTTTCAGGCTGTGGGTGAATTTCGGGATTGCCATAAACTTCGCTGGTGGAGGTCTGTAAAATCCGCGCTTTATGAGCCACCGCGAGATCCAGCAGATTTTTCATGCCGATGATATTAATCATCATAGTGCGGACGGGATTTAGCTGGTAATGCACAGGCGAGGCAGGGCAGGCGAGGTTGTAAATCTCGTCAAAAACCAAGCCGTTAGTGTGGGTAAATGGCTGCATGACATCATGCTCCAACAATTCGAAACGCCCAGTTTGCAGAAGATGCTCAACATTTTCGCGTTTGCCAGTGAAAAAATCATCAAACGCAACAACGCGATGCCCCTGCGCCACTAACGCTGAACATAGATGAGAGCCAATAAAACCCGCGCCACCAGCAATTAAAATATTTTTCATGAAGCTTTGTTATCTTATATTTTTTGATTATTCAAGTGGGTGAGAAAGAATTTTGTGGTTCTAGGCTGCGTGCTATGCCTGCGTTTCTACGCATCATTTCAACACCTGAAAAAGTTTTTCCGTCTTTGCGCTCATTTTGCTCATAAATTTCCACCTTGCGTTTAGGAAGGGCAGGCGGAGCTTGCGGCGGAAGGTCTTGCAGTTGCTCGTGCTTATGGTGGCGGATATTCTGCACCGCCTCCACACATTTTTTCTTGAGGTGATGCGCCATACCCAGCGTTTTTGCGACTGCGTTCGCCTGTCTAGGTTTTGGGTTCGGGTCTGGTGCAACCCCTGAGCGTTGTCCTACAGCAGCAAACGCCAACTCGCTAACGCGAATATTATTGCCATTGATACCAGCCGTAAAATCCTGAAGCATTTTCATAGAATGTTGCAGATCGGGATGTTGCTCAAACAGTTGAAATACCGCTTGTTTTTTGCGTAAATCCAGCTTGTCATATTCTTCGCCAAAGCTTTGTTTTACCGCTTGGCTTAAAGCTGGTCTGGCACTGACAAACACGCCGAGAACTTGTTCTTTGCTTAAAGTTACCCCTGCATCGCGCTCTTTTATCAAATCCTCTATGCGCTCGTGGGTGCTGTGACCTTCCATCTCAAACATTTTTTTGCCCGCCGCTTCAACGGGATATTCAACTAGTTTGTGACAAACAAAACCAACAGCTACCTTGGCGGCAAAATTTGCGAATCCAGATAATGCAACCATCGCTGGCAACTGCATGACCGCAAAAGCAATCGGTAGGGCGCAAAGAATAGAAAATACGGTGACTGCTATTCCAAGATTTCTATCTCTTTTTAATTTTTGTAATTCTTCATTCAGAACAGGATTAGTTTCTGCCACTGCGTCCATGTCTTTTTTGGTTATTTGTGCTGGGTTTTTCCCTAATTTTGCAGCAATTTCTTCGCGGTAGGTGTCCATCACATCAGAGCGCAAATTGCTATATTTTATAACATTAATAACCGCGCTGGCAACTGCCGCCAAGCCCAGACCAGTGGAAGTCCACACAGCACCAAAGCCACCAGCAAGCCCAGCCGTTGCCGTGGCACTACCAGTTTCCGCGGCAATATGCACAATTTGTTCGCCGCCAAAATGTGTAGCCGCATTGCCTAATTCATGTGCAACTCCTGTAAATGTTCCACCATTTGCCACAATAGACACTCCTTTCCACTATTCATTCTACATGAAAAAAACAAAAGAAATGTGACAATTTTGTGAAGATTTGCGTTTTAGTCTGCCATCGCCAGATATTCGCGGGCGTGACGCACATAATTTTCGGCGGAAATATCGATAAACCTTTGTTCTTCCAAGGTTAAATCACGAAAGAACTTGGCGGGGCTGCCTGCCCAAAGCTGCCCCTTTGGCACGCGCTTATTAGGGGTTACCAGTGCGCCAGCCGCCACCTGCGCCCCGCTTTCCACCACCACTCCGTCCATCAGAGTCGCCCGCATGCCAATAAAACAGCCGTCTTCCAGCGTGCAACCATGCAGTAATGCGCTATGCCCAATGGTGACATTATCGCCAATAATCGTTGGGTTAGTTTTGCGGGTGACATGAATCACCGTTCCGTCCTGAATATTCGTGCGTTTGCCGATGCGGACGAAATTCACATCCCCGCGCACCACTGAGCCAAACCAAACGCCTGAATCATCGCCAATTTCCACATCGCCAATCACCGCCGCCCCAGCCGCCACAAAGGCTTTCGGCGAAATGCGCGGAAACACACCATCAGGCGCATATTCACCACGATACGGAAGGATTATGGGGCTATTTCCGTTTGAGTTGTTTATAAACTTCGTCATCATTTCGCTTTCCAATTAGTGCAATATACAAAGTATCTTCGGTGAAATTATAAATAATTCTATACTCACCGCTATCCGCTCTCAGGTAATTGTACCCATAAAGTTGCTTGGAATCTTGCGGTTTTGGATTATTTCGTAATAATTGAATTTTTTCAGCTATTTGCCTGCCGTGTTTTGGGTTGACACGCGCAAAGAACCTATCGACACTTCTATCTAGTTTAAGTATCAGCATTTAGAAACTTTTGAATAATGTTTTCGCTTTCATCTGTTCCTAAATATCCCTCTCTTTCAGCCTCCATCGCTTTTTCAGCCCATATTTTATCAGAAAGTGCTTCGAAAGCCTCATAATCTTTATAGCTATCATAAGGAATCATAACCACAGAATTGCGCCCTGAGCGTTGAATAACCACAGGCTCGCGCAGAGCCGCATCCATAATCGCCCCAAAATGATTTTTTACTGTTGTTGCTGATTCTATGTGCATTTTTACTCCTCCATCAAAATAGCTAATTCGTCTATATTAGTCGATTTAGCTATTTTAGTCAATAGGAACTATTGAAACTTGAACATTATCCCTTGGCACATGCCAGCGTAAGATGGGTTTATATTATATTCTGCGTCCTCATCCTCATTTGAAGCTCCGCCATAAAGGCAATTTCCAGCGGCTGCGCTTGCTGACCAAGAGATTACAAAGTCTGGTTCGAGAGCCAAATCTTCACCAGGAGGGAGTATCTTTACCTGACCAGAATTTGGTAATCCATCATCAATCTTACTGTCCATATTGTATGCATCAGCAGATTTTAAGAACGGCTGTGGGCTTCCAAGCATATTTGTAATACCAAGAATTTGAAAATAATTGAATCCATAGGCGGCACAAGCCCTAAAATAAAAATTATCTCCAAGTTTGGCACGAGGAAATACACTTTCAGTATAAACAGGATTGCCACCAACATCAGGATTAGTATTGCCAGAAATCATTTTAGCATCTGATAAATGACGAAAAAACACTCTATCCTCACCATTAATAAGACTTTCACCACCCAAATCAACAACAAGACATCTTAAAAGAGGTTCACGACCAAGATCTATTCCCTCTATAATACCATTCCCATTGTCAAGAAACCCAGTATCATAAAACCCATACGCCGCCGCCTCAGAATTCGGCATGTCCCCTGGAAGATAGTTATATTTTAGGCGAAAAGTATTGGTGGCGACATTGAATTGATCTTTTTGGCTAATCGTGGCGCGTATTTCCGCGGCATGAATCAAATCCTGCCCAACCAGAACTCCGCCAACAATTAATCCTATGATCACAAGTACAATGGAAAGCTCAATTAGTGTGAAACCTGATTTGTTATTCCAAAAATTTTTCTTCCTTGCTTCCTTGCTCATATTTTTTTCTCCTAAAACAGACCAAGCCGTTCAGAAATCACCTGCAAAATGTCGTTATGCAGTTTTTCTGGCTCTTGTGCGGCATTTAGAACAGCGCAGCGCGATTTTTCATCTTGGGCGATTTGCAGAAAACCTTCGCGGATTTTTTGATGAAATTCGATAGATAAGCCCTCAAAGCGGGTTTCATCGCTAAGGCGTTCGCCCGCCCTTCGCAAGCCGACATTAGGGTCAATATCCAAAATAATGGTCAGATGCGGCATAAAATTTCCAAAGACAAGGCGGTGTAGATTTTTGATGTATTCAACACCAAGCCCTTTACCGATACCCTGATACACGATTGTCGAATCCACAAATCTGTCGCAAATAATCGTCTTTCCATCGGCAAGGGCAGGGGCAATTTTTTTGCTGATATGTTCGCTGCGTGCCGCCTGAAAAAGCAAAGTTTCGCTTAATGGATTCCACGCATCACCATCGCCAGATACGAGCAGTGAGCGAATTCTCTCCGCCGAAGCCACTCCCCCTGGTTCGCGGGTGGCAATAAACGGCAAGCCAGAGCGTTCAAAAGCAGCGGCAAGAAGTTTTAACTGCGTTGATTTTCCGCTGCCTTCGCCGCCTTCAAATGAGATAAATTTTCCGTTCATATTACTAAAGCAAATTAATTGTTGCGCAATTTTATATAGGTTGGACTTATATTGATTTTTCGAGTATTTGATGTGAAATAAATTAAGTGATATATTTATTATGAAGTCAATAAATAATTTGCGCTTGCTATAAATTTTTTTTTCATATTTATTAGCAACTCAAATTGGAATAATTCCATGTCAGGAAAAGATAAACAAACTAGTCAACCGAAGTCTGGAGCAGCTAGTAAATCCGCCAGCAAATCTATCGCCCTTAATCGTAAGGCGCGGTTTGAATATGCGGTGGAGGAAGAGTTTGAAGCGGGCATAGTGCTTTCTGGTACTGAAGTGAAGTCGCTGCGAGCGAACAAGGTTCAGATATCGGATGCTTATGCTGGTGAAAAAGACGGCGAAATATGGCTGTTTAATGCCTATATCGCTGAATATGAGGGTGGGAATCGTTTTAACCACGAAACTCACCGCCCACGCAAATTATTGCTGCATAAAAAGCAGATTAAAAAATTGCTGGGCAGGCTGAAGGTTAAAGGGGTGACGCTTGTTCCGTTGTCGATTTATTTTAATAGCCGCGGTTTGGCAAAAATAAAATTGGCACTGGCGATGGGTAAGAAATTATATGAAAAACGAGATACAATAAAACAACGAGATTGGCAGCGCGACAAAGCGCGGATAATGCGGGCGAAAGGTTAAGTGGTAACGAATAAAAAGAAAAATAAAAAATAGTAACAACGGGAAAAAAGGTGGAACACAAATGTTGGAAGCAATTGCAGATTTTTGGAAACCAGTAAAAAAGCCGCAAACTATGGGCAAAGCAAAACTTTCAGAGCTACAGCTAGGCAGTGTCCTTAGTTTTGGCTTTATGCCGCAAGTCGCACTTAGTGGGCGAAAGCTCACTGTGACCGCCGTTAATAGCTACCAGTTTGGCGCGGATGTTCTCACCTCTTTTGTTCTTAGTCAGTCGAATGACTTAGATGTTTCGATGATTGTTGCAGATGCACAGGGCGAGCAATATCTTGCCATTTCCCGCAAGCTTTCCATAAGCGAGCGCATAAAGCTTTTCGATGAAAAAGCCATTGAAGATATAACCACCAAAGACGATTTTTCCAAACTAGCCTGCAAGGACAATGTGCCAGAACTGAAAGGTTGGCTGGTTAGCAATTATAAGCGCGAAATTCAGGGGATGCGCGGGTTTTTTCATCGCGCTGATTTCCGTGATGGTGCGGATAAGGTGGAAACTGGCGAAGAATTTCAATATACTCTTCTCGGCAGCGTCAGCAACGAACATGCGATTGAAATTGAAAAATATGCTGGCGGGCGCATTGATGTCTACGCAACTATTTATCGGCGCACAAATGATATAACCGATGTGGAAATGCCACTTTCTAAAAATCCAGATATAAGATTGGTTTCTGGTGCGGAGTCGGTTGTTGCTGATGAGAAAATTATTGAGCCAGAAAAAAACATTGAACCAGAAAAAGAAGTCGTAAAGCTTGAGGAGTTTGATTTACCGAATCTAACGCCCACGCCTCTTGAGCCAGTAATCATAAAAGAAGAAACTACAGAAAAACTACAAGAAACTGAAGAAAATAAAGAAACTATAAATGCTACAATAACAACACCAAACAACAACGAGGAGAATAGTCAGATGAATATTGCGAGTGCTGGTGAAGCTAAAAGTTACGGTGCAAATGGTCATGATTATAAAGAAGCCGCAGTGAGTTTTGGCTCGGCGAATAAAGCTGCCAGCGTACAGGAATTTAAGTCTATGAATAATGTGGCAAATGGTATGGATAACGAGTCAATTGAGTGCGACCTTCGCGTTGCCAACCAAATTATCGACGAAGCAATTCGCGGAGAGATGCGCCTTTCGGATGTTGTTCGTCGGATTATTGAGCTGCCTGTTGCCCATCAAGAAGCTGTACAAATTCCAATCACTCTGGCGGATGAGGATTATTCATTACTGGCTATTCGTTATGGCATTCCAGCGTCTGACCGCAACGCGATTAAAAAGCGCATCATCCAAGATCTTGGCGATTTCTCTGGTAAGAAAAAATTGTCTTAGTACGAATTTACGATAATATGGCGTAATTGACTTTCGTCATTGCGAGGCGAAGCCGAAGCAATCCAGAAACCATCAACAAGCTGGATTGCCGCGCTCCTTTTAGTCGCTCGCAATGACGAACACTTTGACGGATTGATAGAAGTTTTAAGCCTGTTTTTTCAGTTTATCTCTGGCAATGCTTGCAAAAATATCTTCGTCCTGTGCAATCATCTGTTTCAGCTCGGCTTCAGCTTTGGCAATGTTTTCTTCCGTTGCGGCTGGGTGTTTTCCTTGTAGTTCGCGCAAGGTTTCCAGCTCAACGGATTTTGCGAAGGTATGTGTTCCCACTTTGGTTTCCTCCGCGCCGTTTTTCATGGTGAATGCGCCAGATGAAATCGGCAGGATAATTCCGTTATCGGTGGTGGCGTACAGGGCTTTTTCCAGTGCGGCGGCTATATTTTCCGCATCGCTTGCGTCCACACCGTCGCGCTTCATAAGCTCGCCAGAATATTTAACGCCGTAAGACAGCCCTTCCACAAATGCCATCGGGTTGAATTGCAAAACGCCGTCTTCCTTCCATTTTTTGAGCAAGTCTGGCGCAGTGCCGCCCGTACCTAGCTCCACAGCTTTGCGCCCATCACCTAGTGTTCCCACCGAGTATGAAGTTCCTTTGCCCGCCAACTCAATATCGGTGAGGAAATCGCCCATAATATTTGAGCAAACCAGCAGAGTATCGCGCAGGCCACCTGTGAAATATTTCGCTCCTGCCTGCGCCGCGCTGAGCAGCTCATACTCAACACCTGCATAGCCAGCAGCGATTTTCGCCACTTCCTCGCGGGCGATTTGGTAGTAATCGCTATCATCAAAGCCGAACACAATTTTTTTCTTATTGTTTTTTGCGTCTTCAAAAACATTCTTGATTGCGCCGTGAATGCGCTCTCTATCCAAAACGGTGGCGAGGGCAAACTCGCCTTCACCCAGTTTTTTATGCAAAATTTCCGCACCATTCGCGTCAATAATTTTTACATCTCCGCCCTCAAATTGGAACGGTTTATAATGATCTTTAGTGGCGGAAAGGCGTACAATCGCGCTGTCGGCTGGGGCTTTGAAACCGCCATTTTCCTTTACCAAATTCCAAAATTCTTTCACCGTGCTGGCATAAGATTGATTGAGCGAAATCATCAAAGTTGGCTCGGCTGGTGCTTTATTCGCCAAAATCGCATGAACATTATCAATCAGAAAACCTGTCGCCATCTGCGGTGCGCCCGACGAGGTTTTTACGACATTGCCCGCCTTGTCTTTTTCCAGCGCGTAATTTACGATTTTATCGCTAGTGCCCATAGCGTGCAGCTTGTTGGACAATAAGCGGTTCTGCGTCACATCATAGCCAGAAATCACCGTGGCTTTACTGCCGTGGAAAATATGTTTGGCGGCGGCGATTTTATCGGCATTTTTATCCAGAAAATCAGAAATTTGTTTTTCGCTGCTGGTGAACAGGCAAACGCTGCTGCCATCGCCCAATTTTTCCTCGGTGATTTTTTCTGTGCCGTCTGGCGCGGTGTAAATTATTTTCATTTTACCGCCAGAAATTTTACCGTTTATTGTGTTGCTTGCATCGGCGGGCATGGCAAGCGTTTCAAACGGAGTTTTCGCGTCCCAATGCGCTGGCGTATAAGTTGAGCGCGAAGCGAGCGCGTCCGACACGCCGCGCACAAGGGTAACTTCCAAATCATCGCGCCATTTGGCATTCGGGCTGCCGATTTTTACGAGGGAGTTTTTAACCGCGAGCGCGAATTCTGCCATGTTCGCTTCCGAGCTTTGCGGCGAGTGTTGTGCGCGAAGCTCCGCCACTTTTTCATTTAGTTTTTTCTCATCATCCTTGTTGTTCAAAGAAAAAATCAGCGCGTTTTCCGCTTCCAATTTGCTTATGGTTTCCAGCATTTGTTTGTCCGATGGTGTAATCCCTGGCCCTTTGAGATACACAGCGTTTTTATCGTCCTGCACTTGTTTAATCGCGGTTGCCACTGCTTCGCCGTTGGTTAGAATTCTGGTCGCCAGATCCATCGGTGCTTCTTTTATTTTGATGCCGAGCATGTCAATTAGCGGTTTGAGAGCTTCCCACGCGGCGAGTGCGCCTTCTTCTGGCGGTGTAACAATTAAACTATAATCAGATGAATTCTTCGCGCTCATTATAAACATGCTCCCTAATTTTATTAAATATTCAGCGACACAACTCTAAATAAATAGCACTAATAATCAATTAATTTCAAGCATTTCCTGCATAATGCAATGAAACATATTTTTTGAATGCCGTTTTTTCTAGCAAAGTAAAAATAGATATGCTAATTACGCATAACTGTTTGATGGTTTGTGTGGTGCATTGATAATTTGCAGAGCCGATAATTTGCCAATGACAATTTGCAGTTGACCTTTTGGTTTTGATGTTTATTGTCGCCAGCTCTGTGGAAGTTGTATCCATACGATTTTGTTAACTAACGAAGGAAAAAGATCATGAGTGACATTGCTGAACGCGTAAAAAAAATCGTTGTTGAACATTTGGGTGTTGATGAATCTAAAGCTGTTTTAGAAGCTAGCTTTATTGATGACCTCGGTGCAGACAGCTTGGACACCGTTGAGCTGGTTATGGCTTTTGAAGAAGAATTCAACATTGAAATTCCTGATGATGCTGCGGAAAAAATCTTGTGCTTGCAAGATGCAGTTAATTACATACAACAGCACGCAAAAGCTGCGTAGTTTTCGTTTGTATTAATACACTCAAAGTATTTCATTAATTGGCTAGGCAGCCAAGGCGAGGCGCACGGAATGTACGCTTTGTACATGAGTACGGCGAGACCGATGGATAACGAAGCCAATTCATGAAAGACGAAGAGTTATGAGACGGGTAGTAGTAACAGGTATAGGTCTGGTTACTCCGCTTGGTTGCGGCGTGAAAGAATCGTGGGACGGAATTATTTCCTCTCGCTCTGGTCTTGGTGCTGTCACTCTTTGTGACACTTCGGATCTACCTGCGAAGGTTGCTGGTGAAGTTCCGCGCGGTGTTGGTGCTGGGCTGTTTAACGCTGACGATTATATTGAGCCAAAAGAGCAGAAAAAAATGGATGATTTTATCCATTTCGCTTTTGGCGCAGCGACGCAGGCGGTTGAGGATGCTGGGATTGCGTCACTTGACGATGAAACCAAGCTGCGTACTGGCATTATGATTGGCTCTGGCGTTGGTGGTTTGCATATCATTGAGCAAACGGCTTTGTTGCTGAAGGAAAAAGGGGCGCGGCGCGTTAGTCCGTTCTTTATTCCCGCCTGTCTTATCAACTTGGCTTCTGGGCAAATCTCCATAAAATACGGCTTCAAAGGGCCTAACCACTCGGTGGTTACTGCTTGCTCCACTGGCGCACACGCGATTGGCGATGCGGCGCGAATTGTGCAATGTGGTGATGCGGATATTATGGTTGCTGGCGGCACAGAGGCGGCGATTTGCCCGATTGCGCTGGCTGGTTTTGCTGCGGCTCGCGCCCTTTCCACTGGTTATAACGACACTCCGACCAAGGCTTCGCGCCCGTGGGACAAGGGGCGTGATGGCTTTGTGATGGGCGAAGGCTCTGGTATTGTTGTATTGGAAGAATACGAACACGCCAAAAAGCGCGGCGCGAAAATTTACGCTGAGCTAGTTGGCTATGGTATGTCGGGTGATGCTTACCACATCACTGCGCCTGCGCCTGAACATGAGGGTGCGGGGCGGGCGATGGCTGCGGCTATGAAACGCGCCCAGCTAAACCCAGAAGATATTGACTATATCAACGCGCATGGAACTTCCACCCCGATGGGCGATGAGCTGGAGCTTAAAGCGGTAAAAAATCTGTTTGGTGATGCGGCTTATAAGCTTTCCATGTCGTCAACCAAATCAGCGATTGGGCATTTGCTCGGTGCGGCTGGCGCGGTGGAGGCGATTTTCTCTATCCTTGCTATGCGCGATCAAATTGCACCGCCAACGCTTAATCTGGACGATCCGTCCGATGGCTGCGATCTGGATCTAGTGGCGCATACGGCGAAACCGCGCAAAATCCGCGCTGTTCTTTCCAATTCCTTTGGTTTTGGCGGGACAAATGCTTCGCTTGTCTTTAAGCAGATATAGATTTTGCGTCGCCTGACACAGATTTTTCTGCTTTTCTTCGTCGCGGTTTGCTCTATTGGAATTTTCCTCTGGAATGACTATCGCTCGCCAAGCGCACTTTCAAAGGAAACAACCGTTATTATTCCTCGCGGTAGTGGCTTCGTGAAAAGCGTTGATTTACTTGCTGAAAATCAGGTTATAAAATATCCGTTGTTTTTTAAGTCAGTCAACTGGCTAACTGGCGATGCGCGGTTGGTGAAGGCGGGTGAATATCGTTTCCCAATGGGAATTTCTCCGCAAGAAGTGGCGCAAATGCTAGTTGCTGGACAGGTGGTGGTGCATAAAATAACCATACCCGAAGGTTTTTCTGTGCGCGAGGTAGTGGAGCTTTTGCGAGCAGAAAATATTCTGGAAGGTGATGTTCCAGATGGCATTGCCGAGGGTTCTTTGCGTCCCGACACTTATTATTTTACTTACGGCGATACGCGCAAAGAATTGCTAGAAAAAATGCGGGCGGCGGCGCAAAAAGAACTGGCGGAACTCTGGGAAAAACGGGCAGGGGGGCTGCCATTTGCAACGCAGATGGAAGCTTTAATCCTCGCCTCCATTGTGGAAAAAGAAACAGGCGTGGCGCAGGAGCGACCAAGAGTGGCGGCGGTGTTCATCAATCGTTTGAGGCGTGGTATGAAGCTGCAATCCGACCCAACAACAGCTTATGGAATTGAGCAACAAACAGGAAAACCGCTCACTCGCTCGCTTACGCTTGATGACCTGAAAACCCCGACCGCCTTTAACACCTATACTATCCCAGCCCTGCCGCCAACGCCGATTTGCAATGTCGGGCGGGCGGCTATTGAGGCGGTTCTGCATCCGCTGGATACACAGGAACTCTATTTTGTCGCCACAGGAAGCGGCGGGCATAATTTCGCAGAAACCTTAGATATTCATAATAAAAATGTCAGAGAATATCGAAAAAGCCGTTAATTTATATTGACTTTGCGGGGCTTTATCTATAGGAAAACGCCATTAAAACTCACAAAATGAAAGTTATAGCTATGGTAAAAAAACATAAAAAAATAAGAAAAGTAGTATTTCCTGTTGGTGGGCTGGGGACGCGCTTTTTGCCCGCCACGAAATCTATGCCAAAGGAAATGCTGCCTGTGGTTGATAAGCCGCTGATTCATTACGCTTTTGAAGAAGCGAAGGCGGCTGGAATTGAGGAATTTATTTTCGTCACAGGGCGAAACAAGGGCGCGATTGCCGATCATTTTGACCATTCTTATGAGCTGCAAAATATCCTTGATAAAAAGAACAAAAAGCGCGAGCTGGAACTAACCAAAAACTGGCTTCCCGAAGCGGGAAATATTATTTTCACCCGCCAGTGCGAGCCGCTGGGCTTGGGTCACGCCGTGTGGTGCGCCCGTAATATGATTGGCGATGAGCCATTTGCGGTAATTCTCGCGGATGATATGGTGCTTGCTAAAACTGGTTGCCTTAAGCAAATGATTGAACAATATAACGATTGCGGCGGAAATGTCCTCGGGGTTATGGATGTACCGCGTGAAAAAACCGCAAGCTACGGCATTGTTGATATTGATAAATCCGCCACCTCCAAGGACGGAAAACTAGTAAAAGCGCGTGGTTTGGTGGAAAAACCAGCCCCAGAGGATGCTCCATCCACGCTTTCTATTATTGGTCGCTATATTTTGCAGCCAGAGGTTATGGGCGTGCTTTCCAAGCAAAAGGCGGGCGCGGGTGGTGAAATTCAACTAACCGACGCGATCGCCACCATGATCGGCAAGCAAGATGTTTTCGGCTATCGCTTTGACGGCGTGCGCTATGATTGCGGCGGGCTGGTTGGTTTTGTTGCTGCCAATGTTGCTTTTGCGCTTGAACGCGAGGAAATTCGCGCTAGAATGCTGAAAGAATTGGATGAAGTTTATAAACGCAGCGGAGTAAAATAAAATGCAAATTGCAGTGGTGGGAACGGGTTATGTTGGGTTGGTTTCGGGCGTGTGTTTCTCGGAATTTGGTTTTCGTGTAACCTGCGTTGACCGCGACAGCGATAAAATCGCTAAATTGCAACAGCATATCATGCCGATTTATGAACCGGGTTTGGAGCAATTGGTGGAAAGCAACCGCAAGGCGGGCAGATTGTCATTCACTACTGACCTCGCACAAGCTGTTGCGGCGGCGGATCTTGTGTTCATCGCGGTGGGAACGCCGCCGAATGAAACTGACGGAATGCCTGACCTAACCGCGCTTAATATCGTGGCAAAAGAAATCGCTAAATCAATAAAAGATTATACTCTGGTGGTTACAAAATCCACCGTTCCGCTGGGTACAAACCGCGCAGTGGCGAAGATTATTTCTGCGGAAAATCCTGACGCGGATTTTGATGTGGCTTCTAACCCTGAATTCCTGCGCGAGGGTAATGCGATTGAAGATTTTATGTCGCCTGACCGCATCGTGGTTGGTGTGGATTCCAAACGCGCCCGCGAACTGATGCACAAGCTTTATGAGCCAATCTGCATGAATGGCGCGAAGCTGATTTTCACCAGCTTTGAAAGCGCGGAAATGATAAAATACGCTTCCAACAGCTTGCTTGCCACGCGTATTGCTTTTATCAATGAAATCGCTGATTTATGCGAAAAAACTGGCGCAAATATTCGCGATGTGGCACGGGGTGTGGGCTTGGATAAGCGCATTGGCGATAAATTCCTGCAAGCTGGGCCGGGATATGGCGGTTCTTGCTTCCCGAAAGATACGCTCGCTCTGCAACAAATGTCGCGCAATGCTGGCGTTCCTAGCCAGTTGATTGAGGCAACTATCAAAAGCAATAACGAGCGCAAAGAGCGTATGGCGGAGAAGATTATCGCGGCGGCTGGTGGCAGTGTGAGCGGCAAGAAAATCGCCGTTCTTGGGCTGACCTTCAAACCATCAACCGATGATATGCGCGATAGTGCCAGTCTTTCTATTATCCCTGCCTTGGTGGCGGCTGGCGCGGAAATTCACGCTTACGACCCGCAGGGTATGAAAGAGGCAAAGCATTTCCTTAAAGCTAATGTTGCTTACCATGAAACAGCGGAAGCAGCGATGTCTGGCGCGGATATGCTGGTTATCCTTACGGAATGGAACGAATTCCGCAGTCTTGACCTGAAAAAAGTGAAGTCCTTGCTGCGTTCGCCGCTGGTGGTGGATTTGCGTAATATATATAAACGACAAGACATGAAAGCACACGGCTTTAGCTATGTTTCCGTCGGTCGCCAGAATGTTATTAGCGGCGAGCCGTACATAGCGGATCTTAATATCGAAGACGAATGGGCGGCGTAAGTTAGGCTACACTAAATCGTCAAGTGACACCTCAAGAACTCTTGCAATCGCTTGAAGGCTTGCCACGCTTCCTGTTTTTTTACCATGCTCAATCGCGCTTAACATGCTGCGCTCTATATCTGCAAGCTCCGCGAGCTTGGTTTGCGTAAGCCCGCGATATTTACGAAAAACTAAAATAGCGTTTTCGCCAGCGTCAATCTTGTCATAAAGCGACATAGGAAAAGCTTCTTCGTCGCGCGCCACCGCCGCGTCATAGGCGGCAATCTCAGCGTTCATTTCGGCGTTTTTTTTCATGGGGCTCTCAATTTTTAAGTATTGTCATGCCAGCCTCGGTTGGCATCCAGCGTTTTCTATTGCTTTAGATACCAGATTTCGCTGGTATGAAAATTAAATAATTAATGAGCCATTCCCCAGTTTTTTCCTGTGCCGATTTCAACGGTTAGGGGAACGGAGATGCTGGCGGCATTTTCCATCGCGGGTTTGATGATGGTTTTTGCCGCTTCCACATCAACTTCCGCCACTTCAAACACCAGCTCGTCATGGACTTGCAGGAGCATTTTATACTGACCGCTGACTGCTGACCACTGACCACTGATAGCAACCATCGCCCGTTTAATAATATCCGCCGCTGTGCCTTGCAGCGGGGCGTTGATGGCGGCGCGTTCGCCGAATTGTCGCCGTGCGCCGTTTTTATCGTTGATGGCGGGGGTGTGGCAACGCCTGCCGAACAAAGTTTCAACATATCCATGTTCGCGGGCGAATTCCTTGCAGGATTCCATATAATCGCGGATGCCGCTATATTGCTTGAAATATTGCTCAATATACGCGCCCGCCTCGGTGCGCGAAATGCCAAGGCGTGTCGCCAGCCCATGTGCGCTGATGCCGTAAATAATTCCGAAATTGATGGTTTTGGCTTTGCGCCGCAGGTCGGAATTTACTTGCGCGACTGGCACGCCGAACATTTGGCTGGCGGTGATGGCGTGAATATCGTCGCCGTTGCGGAAAGCGGTTTTAAGCTCTGGCACATCCGCCATGTGCGCGAGCAGGCGCAGCTCAATCTGTGAATAATCGGCGGCGAGGAGAACGCTTCCTTTTTCGGCGATAAAGCACTCGCGGATTTTTTTGCCTTCAAGGCTACGGATGGGGATATTCTGCAAATTCGGCTCGTTGGAGCTAAGCCGCCCTGTGCTGGTTATTGCCATGGCAAAATTGGTATGTACGCGCCCTGTTTTCGGGTTTATTTGCGCCGATAAACTGTCGGTATAGGTGCTTTTGAGTTTGGCGAATTGCCGCCAGTCCAGCACCTTCTGCGGCAACACATGCCCTTCCTCTGCTAGCTCTTCCAACACTTCCACGCCTGTTGAATATGCGCCCGATTTGTCGGATTTTTTGCCGCCCGCCAGCCCCATTTCATCAAACAGAATTTCGCCCAGCTGCTTGGGCGAGGCGACATTGAATTCGCGCCCTGCGAGTGTGTGAATCTCGCGCTCCAGCTCTGCCATTCTTGTGCCAAAATCCTTTGAAAGCTCGGCGAGGCGCGGCAGGTCAAGCTTGACACCATTCGTTTCCATCTGCGCGATAACGGGAACGAGGGGGCGCTCAATAGTTTCATAAAGCGTTAGCAGTTTTTGCTCGGCGAGTTGCGGCTTGAAAAATTCCCACAGGCGCAGCGTAATATCCGCATCCTCCGCCGCGTAAGCAGCCGCTTTTTCAATTTCCACTTCGGAAAAACATTTGCGGTTTTTGCCTGTGCCTGTCACTTCGTCGTAGGAAATTGGTTTTATGCCGAGATATTTCTGCGCTAGTTCGTCCATCCCCTGCCCATGCTCGCCCGCATGCAGGCAATATGACATGAGCATCGTGTCGTCAATTGGCGCGATATTCACGCCGTAATTTTGCATAATCAGCAGGTCATATTTTATATTCTGCCCGATTTTCAGGATGCTTGCGTCTTCTAGCAGTGGTTTGATGGCGGCTATGGCATCGGCAGTTGGAATTTGTATAGGCTTCGGGCTTCTGGGTTCGGGCTTCGCAGCGAATAGGTCATCTGAAGCCAGAAGCCCAGAGCCTAAAGCCTGATGCCCAACTGGCACATAACAAGCCTCGCCCGCCTCCACGCATAGTGAAAATCCCACCAATTCCGCAGCCTGCGCGTTGAGTGATGTGGTTTCGGTGTCAAACGCCACGCGCCCAGCCTTCGCCGCATGAGCCAGCCAGTCTTGCAGGGCGGGAAGGGTGGTGATTGTGGTATAGTTGGCTTCGGGCTTCGGGCTTCGGGCTTCAAGAGTTTCTTGATTGCTAGTAGCCTGAAGCCTAGAGCCTGAAGCCTTTCCTTCCAGCTTTGCCAGTAAATTTTTGAAGCCCTGCTCGCGCAAAAACGCCACTAGCCGTTCCGTGTCTGGTTGTTTAATCGCCAAATCCGCCAGCGGAATCGGCAGCGGAACATTTTCGTCGAGTGTCACCAATTGCTTGGAAAGCCGAGCCATATCGGCGGATGCAAGCAAGGTTTCGCGTCTTTTTGGCTGTTTTATTTCGCCCGCCCGAGAAAGAAGAGTTTCCAAATCTCCATATTCATTAATCAGCTCGGCGGCGGTCTTCTGGCCAATTCCCGCCACACCGGGAACATTGTCAGAGCTATCGCCAATCAGCGACAAAACCTCGCGCACTTTTTCTGGCGCAACGCCGAATTTTTCGCGCACCTGCGCCTCGCCAATGTCTTTATTCTTCATTGCGTCAAACATTTTTATGTTGTCACCGATAAGCTGCATCAAATCTTTATCCGATGAGACAATCGTCACCTCAAAACCCTGCGCTGCTGCTTGCTTGGCGTAGGTAGCAATAATATCGTCCGCCTCATAATCCGCAAGCTCAATGGCGGGCAGGTTCATAGCGATTGTCGCCTCGCGCACCAGCGGAAACTGAGGAACTAAATCATCAGGCGCGGGCGGGCGGTGCGCCTTATATTCGGCGTATAATCGGTTGCGAAATGTTACCCGCGCCGCATCAAATATAACCGCCGCGTGGGTATGTTTTGAGTCGCTCATCAGCTTGGTGAGCATGTTCATAAACCCAACCACCGCGCCAGCAGGAACGCCGTGCGCGTTAGTCAGCGGCGGCAGGGCGTGAAAGGCGCGAAAAATAAAACCAGAGCCGTCAATGAGGAGGAGAGAATTTTTGTTCATGTTGTTAGTTGTTGGTTGATAGTTATGGGTTATTCGTTTAGTAAATTGCATATACTAACAACTAACAACTCACAACTAATAACCACATGTCAAAACTCACCCCCACCGCTTACCGCACTCCCGCCTCTGGAAAACCAGCTAAACAACTGGTTATCCTCCTGCATGGTTGGGGGGCGGATGGTTATAATCTGATTGACCTTGCCGATGCTTTCGCGCCTGCGCTGCCTGATGCGCATTTCATTGCGCCGAATGCGCCCTTTGTTTGCGAGGTGAACCCTTATGGTTTCCAGTGGTTTTCGCTGATGGATCGCTCGCCCGACCACATGCTCGCGGGCATTCGCAAAGCCGCGGATATTTTGAATGATTTTATTGACGAGCAATTGCTGGAACTGGGGCTTGATAATGGAAACCTTGCCCTTGTCGGTTTCTCGCAGGGAACGATGACGGCTCTACATGTCGCCCTTCGCCGCAAGCCGCAAATCGCTGCCCTTGTTGGCTATTCGGGAATGCTGGTTGCGCCAGAAGTGCTGCCCGCAGAAATCACCGCTCGCCCGCCAGTGTGTTTGATTCATGGGACTATGGATGATGTCGTGCCTTATGCCTCGCTTGCAAACGCCACCGAGGTTCTACGCGCCCACGGCGTTAGCGTGGATGCCCACACCCGCCCCTTCCTCGGTCATAGTATAGATATGGAAGGCATCACAATTGCGAGTAAGTTTTTGAAGGTGATGGTGGTGGGTTAGGGATAGCGTTCCTTAGAAGCTAATGTCGTTGTTGTATTTTTTGGGATAAAATCGCTTAATTGCGCTGGGCTACATTCTTTGCTGTTTAGGCTTACAGCACAAGACTTTTTCGCCTCCAACATAGCATTTTTCAGGTCTATTCCGTCTGCGATTCCGTTTCCGTCTGCGTCTTTAGTAAGAAGGGTATTAATCTGGATTTTTACTCCATAATCTGCGTCATCTTTCATCATATCTATTTGTCCAATTTTTGCCAAGCCATATGCACCAGAAAATGCTTTTTTGTCAAGAAAGCTCGCATCCCTTTCATCTAGCTTTTGCTGTGCATTGGTTGCGATTATATCTAGAGTTTGTTTGTTATTCAGTAGCTTTGTTGCTACGCTGTCAGCAAGGGAAGGCATATTTTCAGAACTGAGTAGTTCTTGAGAATTTGCTACAGCATTTAGCGTAGCAAGCTCTAGCGTTTTATCGCTACGCCCCATCAAACTATTCACCATTCCTTTTATTATAGTGAGAGGTGATTTGGTGAGTTTTTCTGTTTCTTTTGGCTGTGTTGCAGTTGGTTTTACGGGTTCTTCGGCTAAAGTCTCTACTTTTGCTGGCTTAGCAATTTCTTTTTGTCCTTTTTTTGGAGCATTGCTAATTTCTTTATGGTTAGCAGCAGGTTTTCTTGGAGTGTCTTGTGGTTGTGAAGCAGCGGTGGCTGCCACAGACGCTACACCTGCCGCTGCTGCAACTGCTGGAGCAGAGGATGGTGCTGGCTTTTCTGCTGCGGCGGGAGCGACTGTTTCTGTTGGTGCGTTCCCTTTCCCGTTTGCAGAACCTTGAGCTGGAGCATCTTGAGTTGTATTGCTTGGAACAACTTCTGCTGGAGCTTGCGTAGCTTGCTCTGTTACTGCTGGCTGTTGTTGTTCTGTTGTAGCTGCTGGTCTAAAATCTTCGTGACCTTCTAATGCTTTGCTTCTAACGGCGGCGGCGTATTCTTTTGCCGCTTCTTCACTAAAACCAGCGTTTTTAACCAAATTCTGCTGTGTATCAGTTTCTATACCATCAGCCGTTACATTGGCGACACAATCTGCAAAGCTTCCTTTTCCTGCCAGCCAATCAAAAATAGCAGCGATGATATTAAGGATGCTTGCGCCACCCAACCCGAAACTCTCAGTCAAGTCGCTGGTGTTATTATCAACAGCCGCACCTATCTCTTTTGCTGCTTTTTTTATTTTTTCTTTATCTGGAATAACGGATGATAGATTTTCTATCCCAAATTTTTTACCAAAATCCTCAATTGGTATAATCTGTCCATCAACGGTTATCCCTCTATTATCTATCAACTGATTTGCTATATCCAGAGACCAGTCACACTCTTTCCCGTTTGCGTCAAGTTTGGTATCTATACCAAAAGTACCAAGCATCACTTTTCGTGCTTCTGGGGTTGGAAGTTTCTTTTCTATCTGTTCTTTTAGCTTATCGGCAACTGCACGACGAATAGCATCTGGTGCGTCTTCTTGCGCCTTTTTAGCAAGAGAAGTATATTCATGACCTTCCTTGGCTTTTTCTTTTATTTCTGCTAATAATTTTTGCTTCCAGTCTACGCTATTAGCTAAAAAACCTACGACTTTTCCTGATATTGATTTATCTTCTCTTAGAAAATCGGCAACAGGTTTAGTCTCTGCGAGACCTTGGATATTTTTTACAGTTACAGTGTCTTTATCAACAATATCAGCGGCAATATCCTCTATTGTCCTGCCCTGATCTATTAAAAATCTCTCATTCCATTGATCTATTTCCTGCTGCGTACCTCTTTTTGATTGTTCACGCAGCTTATTAGCAATCGCAGATATAAGCAAACTGCGATCTTCTGTGGTTAATTGTCTATCTTGTGTATCAGCCATCTTCGCGTCCTTTTTGCGATATACGCATTACTTCATACCCTTACTCTACCCTAAAAAAACAGAAAGTTGTGTGAAGTTTTTGTGACAATTGCATTTTTTTTGGTGAGTGGGTGGCTTTGATGAGGAAGAATGAGAACTTTCTTGCCTCGCGCCTGTTTTTGCGGTAAAAGTCTGTAAAGACTAAGGAAATATGGCGGAGGAAATATGGCGATTGTGGCGATTCGGGTTAATGGTCGGGAGTATAATCTGGCTTGTGACGATGGTCAGGAGGAGCATTTGCGCTTCCTCGCCGATGAGGTGGATGAGCGGGCGCGGTCGCTGGCGGCGCGGATGGGCGGGCAAACGGGCGAGGCGATGGGGCTTTTGCTGGTCGCCCTGACCATGGCGGATGAACTTATTGAAAGCAAACGAGAAAATCCACAAAATATGGCTTATGATGACGGCGCGGTGGCGCAGTCACTGAATGAATTGGCAGAGCGCATAGAAAACATTGCGGATAGCTTAGAAATCCGTTAGTATAGCCTCGAACGGTTCTGCTTGGTGCGTTTGGCACATTGTTCCTTGGACCGATACTCTTTTGCTTGGGAGCTGTCACTGGTGGGGGTCTTGCCCCTGCACATATGGCGCCCACCTTAACAAACGGGTCGTATGCGACTTGTTCGCCGACGGCTTTAGTGGTTCCGTTCGTAATAACCCCATAATTCTGGGTAAGCATGAAAAATAAAAAATCGGCACTCCGCGAGGAATTAATCGCCAGAAGGCAGGGTTTGCCTGCGGAAATTGCTGTCAGTGCCGCGCTTAAAATCGCCGCGAATATAATTCCGCATATTGCAAAAGATGCCGTGGTGGCGGGTTATTATCCGATGCGCGGCGAGCTTGATGTTTTGCCGCTACTGCGCCAACTTTCCGCGCGGGGAAATAAAATTTGTTTGCCTGTTATTGCGGGCGGCACAAAAATCCTACAATTTCTTGCTTGGTCGCCTGATGCGCCGCTATGCGCGGGGAAATATGGTGTGTTATGCCCGCCTGATAATTCGCCCGCCCTCATGCCTGATGTTATAATCGCGCCGTTGGTTGGGTTTGATGCGGCGGGATGGCGGATGGGCTATGGTGGCGGCTATTATGATGCGACAATTAGCGAGCTTCGGGCGCAAAATAAATCTGTGCAAATAATCGGTGCGGCGTATAGCATGCAGCTAGTGGAGAGCCTCCCGCATGAGGCGCATGATGAGCGGCTAGGTGCGGTGGCTACCGAGCTGTCATATCGTGAATTCAATTTGCCTCTTTAATGATTACGCCTTCCATCGGCTTAATTTCCCGTGGGAGTGAGAAGGTAATGGTTGTGCCGACCCCAACTTCGCTGGTTATTGAGAATTCTCCCCCTAGCAATTCAACGAATTTTTTGGTTAGTGGCAGCCCAAGACCCGTTCCTTCATATTTGCGACTTAGAGTGTTATCAACCTGCCCGAAAGGTGCCATTGCCCGCGAAATATCCTTTGGTGCGATGCCAATTCCGCTGTCTTTTACTTCAAAAACATAGCTGTCATTATTTATATCTGCCCATGCGGAAATGCGGACTTCGCCGCCAGCATTGGTGAATTTTATGGCGTTTGATAGGAGGTTTAGAAGGATTTGCTTGAATTTTTTGCTGTCGGTGATGATTTTTAATTGTTCTTTAGGCAGAGACTCAACAAGGCGAACTTGCGAATTTTCAGCGCGTTGAATAACCAAGCGAATACAGTTATGCACTAATTTATTCGCATTCACCTCCGACACTTCCAGCTCAAGCTTTCCTGCCTCGGCTTTAGAATAATCGAGAATATCATTGATTAGGCTTAAAAGATGAATTCCCGAGGCGTGAATATCATTGATATAACCCTCAAATCTTTGGTGATTATCTTCTGAGATTGTGCTGTTTTTTATAATCTCAGAAAAGCCGATAATGGCATTAAGCGGGGTTCGTAGTTCATGGCTGACATTGGCAAGAAACTGTGATTTATCATGGCTTTCAGCTTGCGCCGCCGCTGCTGCTGCCGCCAAATCAACATTGGCTTCATGCTGTCTGGTTATGATGGTTTCGGCGCGTTTTGAGATAATAAATAGAATTAAAAGCAGCATCAAAAAAACGCCAGCTATATAGGCACTAGCAACCCATTGAGCATATTTTAGTTTTGAGAGCGGATCGCTTAAATCAGAGATTATTTCTAGAGTTCCCTCGTTATTGGCATCGCTTTTATCCGATAGTTTTATGGGAACAATAGTTTGTAATACATCGCCAACTGCTCCATTTTTTAGTTTTGCATCTTTTATAATTTGACTGCTAGGAGAGATGCCACGCAACTGATTCGCCACAAAATCATCATCAGGAGATGGCTTGCCTGATGATAAAATATTGCCGCTAACTGCGTCAGTGGACATAATCAAAGTGCCAGAAGAATCATATATATTGCTGCGCATTATGAGCATTTTTCTGAAATAATCGGTGGTTTCCTGCGAAAAATGCAAAATATCTGGGTCGTTTCGTAGTTGTTCTGGAGTTTTGCTTTTTATAGTGGCGACTATTTTGCCGTCATGCTTCCACACGACAGAAATATATCCCTCGGCGATACTGACATTGTTTTTTGTGCTAATGCTGGTTAAATAATCGATGGCGACATTGCGTAGCGAGTTGCCAGCCAGTGCCGTAAGGGCGACTACGACCAGCAAGCTGACAATGGAAAATAAACGCAAATATCCGAACATAAGATGCAGCTAGTGTTTTTGATGGTGAATTCAATACTCCCAACTATAATACGCGGCTGGTTAATAAAAGATTGAAATTTTACCTAAAAATGCACTTTTATAAAAAATAATGAATTGTTTGGCTCGCAGTGCTTGACACGAACATTCGCAAGGTCTATAAAAGCCGCCTGTTTATAACAACTAATGTCGTTTTGGCATTGATTTTTCAGGATTTTTTTATGAAAAGAACATTTCAACCTAGTAACATTGTTCGCAAGCGTCGTCATGGTTTTCGTTCGCGTATGGCAACTGTTGGCGGTCGCCGCGTTATCAATGCTCGCCGCGCTAAGGGTCGTAAGAAGCTTTCTGCTTAGTTTTTTGATTATCCCCCGATTTGATAGGGGATTTTTATGACATTCATTACCATAAAAAAGCGTAGGGATTTTCTTTCTGCGACTTCTTCTGGCAAGAAATTTATCGTCAATTCATTTATATTACAAATGGTTAAGCGGGCAGATGGGCATCCTGTACCCGCCGATGTTGTGCGCGTTGGTTTTACGGTAACCAAAAAAATGGGCAATGCCGTTGTTCGCAACCGTATAAAGCGCAGATTGCGCGAGGCAGCCCGCCCATCACTTGCTAAACATGGCGTTTCTGGGCATGATTTTGTTATAATCTCGCGTCATAAAGCTTTTGACTGTGATTTCAAAGACTTGCTGCGGGATATGGAGTTTGCTTTTAGGCGGATACGGGGACTAGATAATTCGAGAAATCGAGAAACAGAAAAATCTAATCCTCTAGTCCTCTAATCCTCTAGTCCTCTAATTCTCTAGTCATCTTATGCTCTTACTAATCCGCCTTTACCAACTCTTCATCTCGCCTTTGCTCGGTGTGAATTGTCGTTTTACACCCACCTGTTCATGTTACGCGCAGGAAGCGATAGAGCGGCACGGCGCATATAAAGGCGGTTGGCTCACACTTAAACGCTTGGCAAGTTGTCATCCATTTGCTAAAGCGGGGTATGATCCCGTTCCACCAAAAATTCCAACTGATGATAAGGCTTGAATAAACAATATGAATAATTTGCACGAACCTGATTATAAGCGCGTTACTCTGGCTATTTTCCTTGCGGCGATGGTGCTGATGGCTTGGCAGGTGTTTTTTGAATGGCCGCGCCGCCAGCAATTGGCGCAGTTAAACAGCGTTACAGTTGTGAAAAAAGAAGAAGTAAAACAACAAAAAGCTGCGGAAATCATCGCTAAGGAAATGGACGCGGAATATAACCCGAATTTAACGCGAGAACAAAGGCTGGCAGCTGCTCCGCGCATTACCATTAAGTCAGATAAACTGCATGGTTCTATCTCTCTCAAAGGTGCGCGGTTTGATGATTTGACACTAGCGAAATATAAAGAAACCCTAGAAAAAGACAGCAAGGATGTGGTTTTGCTTACGCCAAATGGCGATGAGGCGGCATATTTCGCGCAGGCTGGTTGGGTGGCGACTGACGGAAAAACTAAAGTTCCCGATGGTAAAAGCATGTGGAAGGCGGATAAAAACTCGCTTGTCGCTGGCGATAGCGTGAATTTACGCTGGGACAATGGATCAGGGGTGACCTTCATTCTGAATATCGCGCTTGATAACGATTATATGTTTAGTTTTAACCAGCGCGTGGAAAATCATTCCGCAAGCGAAATTGGCGTTGCGCCTTATGGCTATATCAACCGCGCTCATATTGACATACAGCAGCACATGGGAATTCTGCATGAAGGGCCTCTAGGCGTGATGGAAGGGGCGATTGACGAAATTGCCTATAGCGATTTGCGGGAAAAAGGCAATAAAACTGTTGATAATGCCTCGGGTTGGCTGGGTATTACCGATAAATATTGGCTGACTTCTCTAGTGCCAGATGGCAGTTTTAAGGCGAGTTTCAGCCATTATAACAAAAACAACCAAGATCGCTATCAGGTTGATTATTTGGGGCAAGCACAGACCGTTGCTGCGGGCGGAAATGCTAGCGGAAGATTGCGCCTATTTGCTGGTGCGAAGGAAATCAATATTTTGGATAAATATGCAGCTGGTAGTATATCAGAAAAACTACCGCCAATCCCACTCTTTGACCGTGCGGTGGATTTTGGAATATTGTATTTCCTAACCAAGCCATTATTCCTTCTGATGAATTTCTTTTACATGCTAATTGGAAATTTTGGTTTGGCGATTATGATGGTGACGATTCTGGTAAAAATTGCCATGTTCCCGCTCGCCAATAAATCATATAAAGCCATGGCAAAAATGAAGATTTTGCAGCCAGAAATGCTGAAACTCCGCGAAAAATATCATGATGATAGCATCGCGCTGAACAAAGAAATGATGGCATTATACAAACGCCACGGCGTTAATCCTGCCTCTGGTTGTTTGCCAATACTCTTGCAAATGCCAGTGTTTTTCGCGCTTTACAAGGTGTTATATGTGACGATTGAAATGCGCCACGCGCCATTTTTCGGCTGGCTTAAAGATTTGTCGGCGCATGACCCATCAAATATTTTTACCGCTTTTGGCTTGTTGCCGTGGAATGCGCCGAGCATGTTGCACTTAGGAATTCTACCTATTCTATATTGCATAACCATGTTAATCCAACAGCAGCAACAGCCAGCACCTACTGACCCTGTGCAGGCAAAAATGATGAAGTTTTTGCCGTTTATGTTTATGTTTATTTTCTCATCACTGCCTGCTGGCTTGGTACTTTATTGGGTGTGGAGCAATATTGTTTCCATCGCCCAGCAAGAGGTTATCACCCTGCGTCATGGCACGCATCGCTCGCAACGGGCGAAGATAAACGCAGCTGATAAGGCAAAAGCGAAGGGAAAATGACCGAAATTTCACCAGCCGCCGTTCTTTTCCGTCAGCCTTGCCGTTTTATGGCGGGGGCGGCGAGCGTTGCCTCATTACCAGAATTCAGCCAGCCTGAAATTGCTTTTATCGGTCGTTCTAATGTTGGCAAATCCAGCCTTGTTAATGCTCTGGTTGGGCAGAATAAACTTGCCAAAACCTCGCAAAATCCGGGGGTGACTAAGCAGCTGAATTTTTTCCTTATCGGCGAGCGTATCATGCTGGTGGATATGCCGGGATATGGCTATGCCAAGGTTTCCAAAGTTAAAAAAAGCGAGTGGGACAATCTGATTGCCAGCTATCTTTGCGGTCGCCCAACCTTGCAGCGGGCTTGTTTGCTGCTGGATGCGCGGCGCGGAGTTATGCCGCATGATGACGCGTTTATGGATATGCTGGATGATAGCGCAGTGAACTATCAAATAATCCTCACCAAGATGGACACACTCTCCGCGGCGCAGGCAAAGGAAACTTTGGAAAAAGTAGCGGAAGCCCTAAAGCCACACGCCGCCGCCCATCCGCGCATCATCGCCACTAGCTCAGCGGATAAGCGCGGAATTGCTGAGCTACAGGAAGAATTATTTGCATTTGCTTTGCCTTAATGAATACAAACGAACAACATAGTGGCGAACATAACCACGAAGAACATAGCGATTCATGGACGCATAAGCTGTTGCTCGCCAGCGGTATAGGCACAGCTTCGGTGGTTTCCGCGCCATATATCGGCAATTTTTTCGGCTTGGGCGAAAATGTGAATAATGTAATGATGGCGGGCTTTTGCGAACCGTCTGGCTTGGCTTTATCCGCTAATGAATTTTTGAAAGATATTCCACTCGTTGGCGAAACGCTTGGTGCAGGCGGGTTTGGCGCGGCGGCTATTTCTGGCGTAATTGGTATTGGCGGCATGTTGCTGGGTAATTATATCCAGAAACATTATGACGCGGACAGCAAAATTCCATGGGGCAAAATCATAAAATACACCTGCCTTGCCACCTCTATGCTCATCGCTCTGCCTAGCTTGCTTACGGGCATTAGCGTGGGCTTAAGCTATCTCGCTGCGTTCACGCCTTATGCCGCCACGGTTAGCAATTTTCTGGTTGGCTCTCTTGGCTCTATGGGCATGATGCACGGCACAGCCTCTGGCGTTATGGGGATGGGGTCGCTACTCACCCATTTTTTCACCTGTGGCGGCGCGGCGTTATCGGCGGTTGGGGCGGCGTTCCTCGATAAAAACGAACAGCAACAACATAGCCATAACCACGCGGATATGCAGGCGGCGGCGACGGTGACGACGGCGATGAGCATGGAAGTGGTAAGCTGTGCGCCAATCATCAGTGGGCAGGAATGCCAGCTTTCTTTTCGCCTGATTGATGGCAAAGGGCGGCAATTATCGGCGGATGATTTGCGCGAAACCCACACCCAAAAACTGCATGTGATGATTGTTGATAATTCGCTCACCGATTATCACCATATCCACCCGAAATATGATAAAAATACTGGGCTTTTCACCGCAAAATTCACGCCGAAAATGCAAAATTCCTATAGTGCGTGGCATGATTTTGAGCTGCAAAGTGGCGAGCATTTTGTGCTGAAAAATCAGCTTCCCGCCCAGCGCGATTACCATATCCAGCCAGCAATTCACCATTCACAAGCCGCCTCGGCGGATGGTTTTAATATGACCATTTTCGCCGATCCACCGCTGAAAGCTGGCGAGAACTCAACCCTCACCTTGCGCGTTACCGATGCCAGCGGCAAACCAGCGCGGTTTGAGGAGATAATGGGCGCGACTGGGCATCTGGTGGCGTTTAGCAACGACCAGAAGGATTATATACACTGCCATCCTCTGGAGGAAATTTCACAAAACGGCGAGCTAGTGTTCCATGTCGCGCCGATGCAGGCGGGTTTTGGCAAATTCTTCCTTGGAATCAAGGTTGGTGGGCGCGAGGTAAATATTCCCTTTGGTCAATATATCCAGCCAAAAACCATGACACTTGCGGCGGATATACAGGAAAACAGGCAAGAAATCCCAGATGCTTGGGTTCACACCGCCCACCAACACCACCAAAACGCCCATCGCGGTTTATAGGCAGAATCTAATTGAAGCTGCTTTTTCTATTCCGCTAAATGTACATTTGTGCTATTGTACATTTGTACATCAATTTCAATAGGAGATTTTTTTATGAGTCGGATTAGTATAGAGGTTACGCCTGAACAACATACTGCTATCAAAATGGCAGCCCTCGCGCATGGTTGCACCTTGAAGGATTTTATATTGGATAAATTCGCAAAAGAATTTGAGTATAAGCCAGCCACAAAAATATCGTCTGCTAATGGACATAAAAAAACAAAAGAGAGTTTTTCAGAAATGGGTATAGAACTTAAAGAACTACGCTCCAAAATCCGCAGTGGTATAGAAAGTGGCTCTTCCATTTCTGCGGAAGATGTTTTTTCTAGGCTTGAAGAAAAATACAGTTCTGCCCTACGAGGTTAGGATTGAAAGAATAATATCTGGCAATAGAAATCTTTCTGCTTTATTTGTAGGTTGATATTCCCTTTAACCTTGCTGGAAACAAACCCAAACGCGGATTTATTTGATTGAGAGATTTATGCAAGATGACATTCTTACAGTCCAAAAAGCAATAAATCTGCGTAGTAAGCATGGCGGTTATATTTATGGAGAGCCAATATGGCACGAAGTTGCACATATTATGGCAGCACTGGCTGAACCAGATCATGTTATGGATTTTGAATATGCCAAGAAAAACCTCCCAGCAAGCCGAATAAATGGTATAGAAGTAGAACCAATCGCTTTAGTATATCAGATTTTTTTAGAGTATTACTCAAAACCTTTTGATAAAGCTCTACAAAAGACTTGCAATTCCATGTCTAAAGAAAAAAATTTAGCACACTGGGTGTATAATAATGATGCAAGATCAGCAGCACAGATTGCAATTGATTTTATTAAAGCGTTATTACAGCACTATGCAGATAAAGATCTTGAAAAAATTGATCAATTAAAAAATATAGAGAAACAAATACCGTATAATGAGGATACAAAATTTTACATTAATCAATTAAAAAAGACCCCAGAACATTTATTGATTGCAAATAAAGCAGGGCTTGATGATACTCATAGTTCTGTATATTCTCCAAAGGAAACATTGCATTTGAAAAACCGATTAGAATATTGGAAGAACTTGGATTCTGTACAATGGCCGTCTGTAGAAGAAATTGAATACCATATTCAAAAAGCCGAACAATTCTGCAAGAATTTTAAGGTGCGGCATGGTAAATACCCTTCACAATTAGAATTCAAAGAAATAGAAAAAATGCCGATAGATAATTTTGCAATATCCCATGCTGATATGCCAGAGGAAATTAAAGCGCAATGGGGTGAACAAAAAGCATTATGGCAAAATATTATTGCAAATGGGCAAGATAATAGTAGCCTACATACAAAATAAAATACAGAAATGAAAACATGACCAACTTCCTAGAATTTATAGAAAATAATGTGTTGCTGCTTGATGGCGCGATGGGAACGCAGATACAAGGTGCGGATCTGAAGGTAGAGGAGGATTACTGGGGGCAGGAAAACTGCTCGGAAATCCTCAATCTCTCGCGGGCGGATTTTATTCGCGATGTACATAAAAAATATTTTTTGGCAGGCGCAGACGCGGTTGAAACCAACACTTTTGGCGGCTCGGCGTTGACCCTAGGCGAGTTTGGACTTTCCAAAAAAACCATTGAAATCAACAAACGCGCTTGCGAGCTGGCGCATGAAGCGATTGCCGAATTTGCGCATGATGGGCGCAAGCGTTTTGTGGTCGGCTCAGTCGGGCCGGGAACGAAGCTGCCCAGCCTCGGGCATATTGGTTATGACGAGCTGGAGGCTTCTTTCATTCCGCAGATGGAGGGCTTGATTGCTGGTGCTGCTGATGCCATCCTCGTGGAAACCGCGCAGGATGTTTTGCAAATAAAAGCTGCCGTCAATGCTGCCAAAATAGCCTTCGCGACGACTGGAATTCACCTGCCGATTATGGTGCAGGTGACGGTGGAAACCACAGGCACGATGTTGGTGGGGACGGATATTGCGGCGGCGACGACCATCATCAATGCGCTGGATGTTGATGTTATGGGCTTAAACTGCGCGATGGGGCCGCAGGAAATGGCGGAGCATATTCGTTATCTCTCGCAAAATTGGCCGAAGAAAATCTCGGTTTTGCCTAATGCTGGCTTGCCTGAGCTGCATTGTGGAAAGGTGCATTTTCCGCTTTCGCCAGACGAAATGGCGAAGTGGCTGGAACGGTTTTTGAAGGAAGACGGCATAAACATAGTCGGTGGCTGTTGTGGCACAAACGAAACCCATATCGCAGCGATAAACGCTATGCTCGCTCGCCAAGAAGCTGGAAAACCGCGCCCTGCACCAGTGCTTCGCAAACATTATTTCACGCCAGCCGTGGCTTCCTTATTTTCCAATGTGGAGTTGCGCCAAGAAAACGCCATTCTTTCCATCGGTGAACGCTGCAACGCTAATGGCTCAAAGAAATTCCGCGTAGCGCAGGAAAATGAGGACTGGGAAACCTGCGTGGATATGGCGAAGGAACAGGTGCGCGAAATGTCGCATACTCTGGACATCTGCACAGCCTTTGTCGGGCGCGACGAGGTGCGCGATATGAGCGAGATGATAACCCGCCTGCGTGGCAGCATCACCGCGCCGCTGGTTTTGGATTCTACCGAGCTGATTGTGCTGGAAGCATCGCTAAAACTTTATGGCGGGAAGGCGATTATCAATTCGCTGAATTTTGAAGACGGCGAAGAGCCAGCCCGCAAGCGCATGGAACTTGCCAAAAAATATGGTGCGGCGATGATTGCGCTGACCATTGACGAACAGGGCATGGCGAAAACTGTGGATAGAAAGCTTGAAATCGCGCACCGTTTATATGATTTCTGTTGCAATAAACACGGGCTGCCCCCAGCGGATTTGCTGATTGACCCGCTGACATTCACCATTTGCACAGGCAACGAAGACGATAGAAAACTGGGTTTATGGACGCTGGAAGCGATAGAGCGAATTTCAAAGGAACTGCCCGAAGTGCAGATTATTTTGGGCTTATCCAACATTTCCTTTGGCTTAAACCCCGCCGCCCGCCATGTGTTGAATTCGGTGTATCTTGACCACGCACAAAAGCGCGGAATGACAGGCGCAATCATCCATGTATCCAAAATCATGCCCCTGCACAAAATCCCGAAACACGAGGTGGAAGCGGCGGAAGACTTGATTTTTGACCGCCGAAGCCCGCTGGAGATGGTGGCTTAGTTTATTCGTTCCAACAACTTACATGTTTCCGCGAGTGGCAAGCCGACGACATTGGAATATGAGCCAGAAATCCACGGAATAAAGGCTTCCGCGCTGCCTTGGATGGCATAGCCGCCCGCCTTCCCATGCCATTCGTTGCCCGCGATATAATCCGCGATTTGTTTATCGCTCAGGCGGTTCATGCGTAGGTGGGTGATGGCGGTTGCTTCATATTCTCTGCCAGATTTTATTATGCAAACAGCGGTGTAGACTCTGTGTCTGCGTCCAGCTAGTAATCGCAAGCATTTTTCCGCGGTTGTCGCGTCCTCCGCCTTGGGCAGAATCCGCCGTCCGCAAGCAACCACCGTGTCGGCAGCGAGGATAATATCATCTGGGTAAATTGTGGCAGCTACATGGGCTTTTTCGCGTGCCATCCGCGCCGCATATATCGGTGGAAGTTCGTCTTTGCGAGGTGTTTCGTCAATATCGCTCGCGTGGATTTTACTTGGCGTAATACCCACCTGCGCGAGCAATGCAAGGCGGCGAGACGATGAGGAAGCAAGGATTAAATTACTCATGTTACATAGCCACATAATCCACAGACTGTCATCCCGCACTTGTTGCGGGATCTGTAAAAAAACCAGACCCCGCTATGAAAGCGGGGTGACAACTGAAAGGATTTTTGCTTGGCATAAAAATTATTTCTCACGGAATTTGATACGCCCCTTGGTAAGATCATAAGGCGTCATTTCTACAATAACCTTATCACCAGCCAGAACGCGGATGCGGTTTTTACGCATTTTGCCAGAGGTATGGGCAATCACCATATGCCCATTTTCCAGCGTCACGCGGAAGGTGGCGTTGGGCAATAATTCAGTCACATGACCAGTAAATTCTAGTAGCTCTTCTTTTGACATAGTATCCTTTTATTTTACGCTTGGTTATTCAGCATGACAAACAGGCAAAAAACCTATCTAATATCTGTTGCTGATACTATTATTTTTGTTAATATGCTAGAGTAAAATTGCAAGATGGAGCTTTTATGCCTAAATTATTTTTGGTTATTTCCCTATTCATGGCACTAACCGCCTGCTCAAGACCACAGCCTGACCTTAAAAGCCCGTGTGTTGGCGCGGAAGGCAGCCCTTGCGAGCGCAGAGCCGTTAATACCAGCGCGTAAAGCTTAAACCATGGGCGCAAACGCCATAAAATCGCTAAAAGACCAGCCGTTGCCAGTAAGCGTAAAGTTTCTGAATGCTTTGGTGCGCGGGCTTTTGCTGTTGGCGGCGGCGACTTCTATCCTGATTACTACTGCCATTGTTTTTTCGGTTTTGCTGGAGGCTGTGCGCTTTTTCCGCATTGTGCCACTGTCCGATTTTTTGTTTGGCTTGCAGTGGAGTCCGCAGATGTCGTTGCGGGCGGATCAAGCGGGCAGTAGCGGCGCATTTGGCGCAGTTCCGCTATTCCTTGGCACGCTGCTAATTACGCTGGTTGCTATGCTGGTTGCCATTCCTATTGGCTTGTTTTCGGCGATTTACCTTTCAGAATATGCCAAAAAATCAACGCGCAACCTGCTAAAGCCCGCGCTGGAAATTCTGGCGGGTATACCCACTGTGGTTTATGGCTATTTTGCGATTGTTTTTCTTTCGCCGTTTCTGCGTTCGGCGGGTGCGTCTATTGGGCTGGATGTGGCGTCGGAAAGCGCACTGGCGGCGGGTTTGGTGATGGGGGTGATGATTATACCGTTTATTTCCTCACTATCGGACGATATTATCACCGCAATACCTCGCTACCTGCGCGATGGCGCGTATGCGCTGGGCGCAACCAAATCAGAAACCATTAAACAAGTCGTTCTGCCCGCCGCACTTCCGGGGATTATGGGCGCAGTGCTGCTCGCCGTTTCCCGCGCCATTGGCGAAACCATGATTGTGGTGATGGCGGCGGGCATGAGCGCGAATTTAACCGCCAATCCCCTGCAAGCGGTGACGACGGTCACTGTGCAAATAGTCGCATTATTAGTGGGGGATCAGGAATTTGACAGCCCAAAAACCATGGCGGCTTTCGCGCTGGGGATTACTCTCTTTTTCATCACCCTCGCCCTGAATGTTGTGGCTCTTAAAATCGTGAATGGCTATAGGAAGAAATATGCTTAAAAAATCTGGCTTCACGCTAATTGAACTTTCGATTGTCCTTGTCATAATCGGTTTGCTGGTTGGCGGTGTGTTGGTGGGCAAGGATTTAATCGCCGCTGCGGAAATCCGCAGCCAAATATCCCAAATTGAGAAATACAACACTGCCGTTAATACTTTTAAGCTTAAATATGGCTATTTACCAGGAGATATTCCCGACCCGACGGCGAGTGCTTTTGGTTTTGCGGCAAGGGGAAGTGCAGATGGACAAGGTGATGGTAATGGAATCTTACAAGGGTTCTGTTGTGGTGGATATAAACTAGGTCATGTCCAATCTGGTGAACCACAACAATTTTGGGTTGATTTAAGTGTTGCTGGTTTAATTGATGGGAATTTTTCCACCGCAACACCAGCTGGTTATGTGGCTGCTACTACCACTGATTTAGCGATAATTAGTCAATATTATCCCAAAGCTAAGATAGAAGGTGGGTTGTTTGTATATGTTCTAAATGCTGATAATAATTGGGCTGCTAGCAGCAACTATAGATATAAAAATAATAATTTTTTTAGCATATCAAGGGTTACAGAAATGCATAATTATTCTGATTCTAATGTACAGAATTATGGGACGACAGGAATTGCCGTTAATGCTGCATATAATATTGATTCAAAAGTTGATGATGGATTGCCAATTTCAGGAAATGTTACAACCATATCATCAATAACTGGAAATATGTATTTTTCAAATGCTGATGCAGATGCCGCAAACTCCACTACAATGCCTAGTGGTTCTGCAATCCCTGCATCATCCACCACCTGTTACGACAATAATAATAATTCTGCAAACCCTGTTACTTATTCACTTTCGCAAAACGGTGGAAACGGCTTAAACTGCGCCTTGAGTTTTAAGTTTCAGTGATGTATAATCCAGTTATATATAAATAATATGGAGATATTATGAGCCGCTTGAGTATAGAAATAACCCCAGAACAACATAATGCAATTAAGGCGATGGCGTTTGAATATGGGGTGAGTATCAAGGATTTTGTCTTGGATAAGCTGGCGGATGCAACCAAAAAATCCACAAAAAACAAAGGCAATAAATTATTATCCGCGCTGGCGGAAACAGCGGAGCTTGAAAAAAATATAAAAAGCGGAAGTAAAAAAACCTATAAAACCGCAAAAGATGTTTTCGATCGTTATCGCTGATGTTAGAGGTTGTTTTCACCAATGCGTTTGATAAATCCATGAAACTCGCTAAAAAGCGAGGGAAAAATCTATCAAAAGCTGAGAAAATAGTGGAAATATTGCGTTTAGAACAGCCACTTCCAGCAAAACAAAAAGACCATCCATTAATTGGTAATTATAAGGGAACTCGCGAGTGCAAAATTGAGCCAGATTGGCTGCTTGTGTACTATATTAGTGACGGGGTTTTATATTTGGTGGATACTGGCTCGCATTCTGATTTATTTGGATAAAAATGAACAAACAAAAATGGCATAAAAAGCGGTTAGCTTCGGAAATTCGCTTCCAGCGTTATGGCAAGCTTGCGCTGTCGCTGGCGGTGTTGATGTTGGTGCTACTAATCGGCAGCCTTATTACCAAAGGGGCGCAGGGCTTTGTGCAGACTGAGGCGCGGCTCACCATCAATTTTAACCCGCTGTTATTGGAGTTGGAACAAGGCGAGGAGATAGACGGGCTGCCGCCTTCGCGCTATACGCCGCTTATCCGCGAGGCATTAAAGCAGCGTTTCCCTGAAGTGCGTGAACGAAAAGATTTGCGGTTGTTATATTCAATAATTGGCAGCCATGCTGGGCTAGAACTTAAAAAACTATTGGAAGCTGACCATAAACTATTGGAACAAAGTAAAACGCTTTGGCTTCCGCTGGGCAGTCAGGCGGATTTATTTATCAAAGGAAAAATCGCTGCGGATACGCCAGAAGACGACAGAAAACTCAAGGATAAACAGATTAATTGGTTGAATAAACTATCGGCGAATGGCGAAATTAAAAAAACTTTCAACACGGGATTTTTTACCCGCGGTGATTCGCGCAATCCTGAAAGCGCGGGTTTCCTCGGCGCAATGGTTGGCTCGGCTCTGACGCTGGCGATTTGCCTAATCGTCGTGTTTCCTCTTGGCGTGGCAACTGCTGTGTACTTGGAGGAATTTGCAGGGAAGGGCGGATTTGTTGATTTTATTGAGGTGAATATCAATAACCTCGCCGCTGTGCCTTCTATCGTTTTTGGCTTGCTGGGGCTGGCGGTTTATATAAACACGCTGGGAATGCCGCGCTCGGCGGCTTTGGTTGGTGGCGCGACGCTCGCGCTGATGATTTTGCCTGTTATCATCATCACTACGCGCACCTCGCTAAAATCAATCCCTAATTCCATCCGTGACGCGGCGCGTGCGCTGGGTGCAACGCCTGTGCAGATGGTGTGGCATCATACGCTGCCGCTTGCAATGCCCGGAATTATGACGGGGACGATTTTGGGTATGGCGCGTGCAATTGGCGAAACTGCGCCACTGCTCATGATTGGCATGGTGGCTTTCGTGGCGGATATTCCGTATGGCTTCACCGACCCCGCCACCGCTATGCCCGTGCAGATTTATTTGTGGGCGAGCAGCCCAGAGGTTGGCTTTGCGGAAAAAACTGCGGCTGGTATTCTTGTTCTCCTCGTGCTACTTATATCCATGAACGCACTGGCAATATATTTACGCAAAAAATTTGAGGTGAGGTGGTAGATATGATGATAAATATTGATAGGAAAGGAAAAATTTAATGAGAAAAATTCTATACATGGCTAGTTTTTGTTTGTTGGCTGCATGTTCAAACAAGCCTGTGGAATATTATAAATACACGCCTTTATCAGCAAATGAAAGCCCTGCATCAATCAAGGGTGCGGCAATAGATTCTAAAATATATAGCTCACATGTTGGTATTGTGTATGTAAAGGCAATAGATGGAAAATATATAGAAAATACGGACAATGGCGGTTTTTCAAAAATTCTTGGGCCGATTGCTACAGCAGCTTCTATGGATGGAACATCCTATCCGATAACTGCTGGCAAGCATGTAATTACTGCGACTTTGAGTCACAATGTTTCTGCGGATTTTGAAATAGTCCTAAATGCAGTAGCTGGTGAACGATATAGCTTCAAGGCGGTGAACTTAAAAACAGGTCATCTTTCGTTGCCAAGTTTTCAAGTTTGGATAGAGGACTCTAAAGGCAATCCTGTAACAAGTGTACAAAGTTATGATGTTGGTTATAAAAGGAGATATTAGGAATATTTTATGCAAACAATCCAGAAACTACCATTATATATATTATTTATAACTTGCATATATACATTAACAGCTTGCGAAAGCTCTTTTGTTAAGCATACGGTGTTGCCTGCACATTATGACGATGGTGTTATGTGCGATGTAAACTGCCAACGCGACAAACTTTCTCCGAAACATATTTATAAAATATCTGATGTAAAATTTACACAGGGGGGAAGAAATAATTGGAAAGAATTATTTGGTGCAAATGGTGAAGCCTATTCAACTTCAGCAGCGGCAATAGAACCATATACAAGCAAAGATTTGTTAGCTGTAACTGCTTGTGCTGCGGATTTATTTGCAAAAGCAAATGGATATATAGGTTGGAAGATTGAGGATAATAAGATTACGGAACAATATGCAAAGAACGATCCAACCAAAAGAACTATGTTGGCACGAATAATTTTTGTGATGTATAAAACTTCATTGCCAGATGGTATAAATCCGCTGGGAACAAAAAATTGGTGTAGCTTGATCCCAGAGGAAGCAAAATAGAGAATATTAATTTTATATTTTGCAAAAGATTGGATTTTGTAAGGAAAAAAATGAAAATAATTTCCAAAAATATCAATGTGTTTTACGGTGCGAAGCAGGCGTTGTTTGATATAAATATATCCATGCCCGCTAATAGCGTTACCGCGCTTATTGGGCCTTCTGGCTGTGGGAAATCAACCTTCTTGCGCTGTATTAACCGCATGAATGACACGATTGATAGTTGCCGCGTGGATGGTGAGATTTTGGTTGATGGTCGCGACATTAATGCGCGAACGCAGGATGTGGTGCAGCTTCGCGCGTGGATAGGCATGGTGTTTCAAAAACCTAACCCATTTCCGAAATCAATTTATGACAATGTTGCGTATGGCGCGAAAATCCACCGCTTGACGAATAACAAGGCGGAGATGGACGAGTTGGTGGAAAAATGTTTGATAAAAGCTGGCTTGTTTGACGAGGTGAAAGACCGCCTGCATGACCCAGCGACAGGGCTTTCTGGCGGGCAACAGCAACGCCTGTGCATTGCGCGAACCATCGCCGTGAACCCTGAAATTATCCTGATGGACGAGCCGTGCAGCGCACTTGACCCAATTGCCACGGCAAAAATTGAGGAATTGATTGACGAGCTGCGTGAGCAATTCACCATCGTTATCGTGACCCACTCAATGCAGCAAGCAGCGCGAGTTTCACAGCAAACCAGCTTTTTCCACATGGGGAAAATAATTGAATCAGGCGCAACCAGCCAGATTTTCACCGCGCCAAAACACCAGCAAACGCAGGATTATATAACAGGAAGATATGGTTGATACCATTTCCAGATTAAAAATATAGCCGTCATCCCCGCCTTGCGAGGGGATCTGAAACTATAGTCAAACTAATTTGCTTTTATACAAGGAAGGCTAGGCGAAGTGTACGCTTTTGTACACGAGACGACGCCTGACGCCGTAGAAAAGTAAAGTAGGAAGACTATACAAATTCGGACAGTGATTTTTTCCCTAGATGCCCGCATAAAGCGGGCATGACGAGTTGTTTGCAAGTCGCTAACTCTATACTGTAACCACAAAAAAACCACCCCGCAAATTAATGTGGGGTGGTTTTTTATTAGTATTACAACAACGCTTAGTTAAAACGCATACGAAGAGAGCAGTTAGGAGAGTTCCCAACAGTTGTGTTACGAGCATAAGTATTGGTAGTCGTCGTAGCTGTAGCACTTCCTTGTAAGCAGTCGCCAGTTGTTGTACCTGCAACAGAAGACTGACCAGCGTTAGTTCCTAGCGTAGCCAAAGCAGTAGTAGTATCAGCTATAGCATCACCACGAGCTTGAACAATACCAGTATTCGGCATACCATCATCTACCTTGCTATCGATGTTATAAGATTCAATAGGGGTAAGAGCAGCATCAGTGTTCACATCGCCACCAACAGCAGGAACGGCTGCAAATGCTGACAACAGATAATAGTTAAGACCAGATGCAGCACCAACAGTCCAATAGTTGCCGCGACCTAGCTTAGCTAAAGGGAAATATGTGCTTGTAGCGGAAGTACCATCAACCACACCACCTGTTGTAAGGTTTGCACCATAAGAACCATCAACTAAGTTAGAATTAGACAGATGCTGCCAGAAAACGGTTGGCTCTCCAACCTGCAAAGCAGCACCAGAGGTGCTTTCAATCAAGCTATTACCATCACCAATGGTAGAAGATGCCGTACCAATTGCGAAGGCATTGGCAGAGGCAGCTACCAAATCCCCTGGCATACCGTTATATTTAGTACGGAAGGTGTTTATCGCCGCATTGTATTTTTCATATTGACCAACGGTTGCGCGAATTTCCGCAGCTTTAATCAGATCCTGACCAACCAGAACCCCACCAACGATTAAACCAATAATAACCAGCACGATGGACAACTCGATTAGAGTAAAGCCAACTTGCTTAATCAAGCTAGGATTTTTTGTCTCAGCCTTTGTATCATGAATTGCTATATTAATCATCTGTAACTCCCAAAATTAGGTTTATAACATTAACTTGTAATCAAGCAACGGTTGCCAGCAACTATTGACCTATACACGCTACCATTTTTTGATGCTACACAAAAACTATTAACAAATAGTTAGCGAGGTGTAAAATTGTGTTGTTTTGGAGCAACAGGACTTGCATAAAATTTTAGCGAAATATTTTATTGTTTTACGGTTTCGTTTTTAACCCACTCTATGAATGGCGCAAACCCTGCTTCTATTGGCAAAATAATTATGCAGGGTAATTCATAAGAATGTAATTCTTTTATTTTTTCGATTGCGTGCAAATATTTTTCATTTGTAGTTTTGGCAAATAAAATTACTTCCTGTTGCTGTTTTACATCACCTTCCCAACTATATATTGAGGTGCTGTCACCAAAAACATTCGCACAGGCGATTAATTTTTCCGCGAGTAAAATTTTGGCAATTGTTATCGCTTCTTCTTCACTTCCAAAAGTTGCGTATAGTAGTTTTAACATTATTTCTTCAGCTTTTGTATAACAGCCGTCCGCAGATGTGCTGTGTTGCTAGCAAATGAAACTGACAAATAAACAAATGCACCCGCGCAAGCAAGCAAAATAAGTGCGCCGAAGCGGTAAATGCTATGCTCGCTATGCACCATATATGGCGTGAGTATCGGCATGAAAAACCACAGCGCAATTGCCATGGCGAAGCTGGCGAGCAAAATTCTGGTTAGCTGCGCCCACAGGCGTTTTTCAATCACCAGCCAGCCACGGGCTTTTAGTGTACGCGTCATAAGATACACATTAAGCCAACTGGCGATTGAAGTCGCCAGTGCCAGCCCAACATGCTGCAAGGGGAACATCAAAATCAGGTTCAAAATAAAATTCACCGCGATGCAGCTAGTGGCAATTTTGAACGGCGTTTTGGTGTCCTGATTGGCGTAAAAAGCAGGTGCGATAATTTTCACCAGAATAAAAGCTGGCAGCCCCAGCGCAAACGCCATGAGCGCGGGAAAAGTCTGCGCGGTGTCGGTCGCCGTGAATTCGCCGCGTTCAAACATCACGCTGATAATCGGCTGCGCGATAACCACCAGCGCGATGGCGGAAGGAATGCTGAGGAACGAAGCCAGCTCAATGGCGCGGTTTTGGCTGCGGAAACTTTCCTCGCGCTTTCCCTCGCGCACTTGCCGCGACAGCATTGGCAAAAGTGCCGTGCCGACTGCGATGCCGATTACCGCCAATGGCAATTCGTTGATGCGGTCGGCGTAATAAAGATACGACACGCCACTATCAAACTGCGAGGCGATAATCAGGTCAATAAATAGATTTATCTGCGCGACACCCGCGCCAAGAGCCGCTGGCGCAATCAGCACGAGGAGTTTTTTGACTTCAGGCGTAAGTCGTGGGCGCACAAGCCTTGGCAACATATTTTGCCGCCGACAAAAACGCACCAGCCACAAAAACTGCGCCACGCCAGAAAGCATCACCGCAATCGCCAGCGCATACGCCCCGTTGGGCGTAAAATCTTCAATGAAATAGGGAATAATAATCAAGCATAAATTCATAATCACAGGCGTTGCCGCCACCGCCGCGAATTTATCGCCACTGTTGAGAATGCCGCCCAGCAGCGACACTAGCGATATAAAGATGATATAGGGCATGGTGATGCTGGTAAGCGCGACGGTAAGCGCGAATTTATCAGGGTTATCCGAAAATCCAGGAGCAAGGACATACATAAGGTATGGCATGGCGAGGATGAAAACCGCGGTCACAATCAGCAAAATAAGCAGCAGAAAAGACATCGCCTCGCCAGCAAAATCGCGGGCTTTTTCCTTGCCGTCCACCGCCAGCATTCCCGCAAATAGCGGCACAAACGCTGAGTTAAAAGCTCCCTCGGCAAATAATCGGCGCAGGAAATTTGGCAGCTTAAAGGCGACAAAAAACGCATCCGACAGAAAGCTCGCGCCAAGGCTGGAGGCAATCGTCACATCACGCAAGAAGCCCAGCACACGCGAAAGCAGCGTATAAAAACCGATGGTAGCAGTGGATTTAACGAGGGACATTTTTATTATAGTGGCTAGTGGCTAGTGATTGGTGATTAGTGTAATTTTTTCTTTTAAGCAATAGTGCATAAATTATATATAAAAAAATACTACACAGTTTGTAGTACATATAGTAGAGTGGGCGGATAAAATTACATACATAGGTTTATAATTAGACTTCCTCAGAAACTCATTTGGCTGAGGAAAGTGCGAAGCAAATGGAGTGCAAAAGCGCAGTGTACACTATCGTACATGAGCATTTTGCGAGGCTTCATTTGCAAGAAAATTTTCCAGCCAAATGAGTTTATGAGGAAGTCTAATGACGCTAAACCAACACACACTTCGTTCTTATGACGCGCAATTGCAACGGCTTCTTTCGCTAATTCTGGCTATGGGTGGGGAGGTGCGTGACCTTGTTATTGCTGCTAAACAATCTTTCCGCGAGCGCGAGGAGAGCAGGGTGGTTGACGCGAAAATTGCGGATAAGCATATAAATGAGCTTGACCAGCAGATTGAGGAAGAAGCAACCGTTGTCCTTGCTTTGCAAAATCCGATGGCGATTGATTTGCGCTTTGTGATTTCTATTATCAAAATTACGGGTATGTTGGAACATGCGGGTGACCTCGCCAAAAATACGGTGAAGCGCAGCGTGCGGATGGGCGGTTTCGCGCCAGAAGCGGCAACGGTGAAGCTGGAGAAAATGGCGGATATTATTGTGGAAATGCTGGATGGCGCACTCATCGCATTTGCCGAAAAAGATACACAGAAAGCAGCGGTTATCTGGCGGCGTGACAAGGAAATTGACGCGCTATACCGCGATGTTATTGAGATGATGCAAAAGGAAATGAGTGCGGCGGCGGAGAATGTTTTGCCTTGCACTCAGGTGGTGTTTGCTGCTAAAAACCTCGAGCGATTGGCGGATTATACCACCAACCTTGCCAAAACGGTTTATTATGTAACGGCTGGCAAACGCCCAGATAAAGCCACTCTTAAAGAACTCGCTGGCGATGCTTAGGTTATAGGTAGTTTCCTGTGCGGGTGT
>SXRF01000106.1 GCA_005792635.1 Rickettsiales bacterium | reverse complement strand
GTGAGACCTGCCAAGAAGTGTTGGCGGAGTTGGGGCAGATTAATGAGCCGCTGCTTAAAATCGCGGTGGAGCTGGAGCGTATCGCGCTGTCAGACGAATATTTCATCGAGCGCAAGCTATATCCGAATGTTGATTTTTATTCGGGTATTATCTACCGCGCTATGGGCATTCCGTCGAAGATGTTCACCGTGTTGTTCGCTGTGGCGCGTACCGCAGGCTGGATAGCACAGTGGAAGGAAATGATGGACGATCCGAAAAACAAAATCGGTCGCCCACGCCAGCTATTTACAGGGGCAGAACCGCGTGATTTCGTGCCGCTTAACAAGAGAAAATAGCCGTTGTTTGGTGGTTTAAGCAGAACCTAGTGCAGATAACGAACAGCATCCATCCGATCGTGCAAAATACGCAGGACATAGATTGTGCTATTTTCCACTCGGTAAAAAATCTTATGGCGACCAACATGGTAGTTCATAACGCCGTATATTTTTTGCCCTAATTGTGGGTTGCTGGCAATGGCAATTAAGCCATCGTTTATTGTGTCCTTGTATTTTATGAATTGCTTCTCTCCCCATGTTTGTAGAGTGAAGGAGAGGATGTTGCTCAAATCCGTCTGTGCTTTTTGGGTAAGCGTAATTTGTAATTTATGGGCAGACATCAGGGTCTGGTATCCTTCCTTCAGCAGCGTGTTTTCGCGCATCTCGCTCTATTTTGTCGAGTAACTCTGGTGTGTAAGGATGTGTGCGTCCCTCCCTTATATCGCGCTCCCCAGCTTCTAAAGCAATCATAAGACGATCGTATTTTGCGTCTTCCCACTCACGCAAACGCCTAACCGCATCACGCACAAGCTCTGTCGCATTGCTGTAAAAGCCAGCTTCAACCTTTGCTTTTATGTAACTATCATCCACAGATGGAAATACGATATTCATACTACTATGCTCCTTTTATGAGTGTATTATGATTATAAATCGTATATAAAAGAAAGGCAATAGCGGTTTTTTCTACCACTTCACAGGAAATTCATATTCCAGATTCAGCTTCACGGCGTAGTCTTCCGATGCTTTGGAGATGCCGAACAGCGTTCCTAGCTCGTATTTCACACCATGCCCTAGATTGCCATAAATAACTGGCCCTAGGCGGTGTTTTTGCTGGCTATATTTGTTTGGGTCGCTGATTTCACCAAGCGCACCGTAATATTCAATTCCGGGATTTAGCATTGGCGTATAGTTATATTTGCCCATTAGCTTGACTTCACCTTCTGGGTTGTCATTCGCATTATCGCCAACTTCTTGCTCAATTCCTAAATTCGCCATCACAGTGAATTTTTGGAAGTTTTTAGAAAGCAATAAATAGCCCTCCACCTTATCCGCATCACCTTGTGGATGCGCGAAAACATACGCACCAAACAAGCCAACATCCAGCCAATATTCGCCAACATCGGTTAGCTGAAATTTAGTTTCAATTTCGGTTGCGGCGTATTTATAGCCATGCCCAGCGTCTTTTTCCCACTCGCCTTCCAGCTCTGCCATAAACCAGCTAGTAAAGCCGTAACCAACGCCTAGTTTATGTTGGCGAAATCTATCTTCACCCGCACGATCGTCAAAATCCACGCGGTTTTTTGACTCAATCTCCATAATGCCTTTTTCTACATATGGCGATTTAACATCCAGCGCGAAGGCAGAACTTGCAGAGAGTAATGCACTGGAAAATAATAGAATAGAACGAGAAAATTTCATATTAAACAGCCCTTTTTGTGATGAATTTTTGTAAGGTTAAAATAATGGCAAATGTGCCTAGGAAAAATAGCAACTGCATCCCGCTTGGGCGTTCACTGTAACCAAGCATAGCGTGGAGGATTTTGCCAAGGACGCTATCTTGCGAAAGCAACCAGCCAGAGTCCCACATTTGCCCGAGGGCAGGCAGTTTATCGGCAGCGTTTAGATAGCCAGCAACGCCCGCGCTCATGCCGCTGGCAAGGAAAACAAGCAGCCAGCTGGTCACCGAAAATAAATGCTTGGTGGAAAGTTTTATTAGCCCAAAATAAAGCAGAATTCCAATTGCCGTTGCTGCCGATGCGCCAGCCAAGCCGCCAAGAATAATGGCAAAGATTGACTCCTGCGCTGTGCTGATAATACCTGTCATGAATAGTACGATTTCCGCGCCCTCACGCCACATCGCAAGGCTAACCACCACCGCCAGAGAATAAAGCGAAGCATCGCCATCACTCACCGCTTTGCCGACTTGCTTCATTTTATTGGCAATTTCGCGCCCATGCGTCTGCATCCACACCACTGTCCAGCCAATCATAAGAACCGCAACCGCGAGAATTCCCGCGTTGAATAATTCCTGACCAACTCCGTCCATGGCATCAGCTATATTATTCGCAAAAATGGCGATTACACCCGCACCCGCCGCACCGCCAAGCAAGCCCATCACCACAAAACGACCGCGCAGAGGAACACCGCGAGTAGCCGCCATGATGATGGTGAGGATGATGGCGATTTCCAAAACTTCACGAAAGAGTATTATAAAAGACTGTATCATCTACTTTACTATCAACTTTCCTTGCGCGGTTTTCGGGTTGAACTCGCCAAAGAACGAATATTCGCCAGCGTCCAAAGGCCCGACAAAGATGTTCGCCTGTGCATTGCCCGCAATCACTTTTTCGCGGTTGAAGTCGTTGCTTTCAAATTCTTCCGCTGTTGCATCCTGATTTTTAACTAGCAACTTCACCTTCTGCCCAGCGGGTATTTCCAGCTTATCGGGTGAGAATTTATGATCCTTGATGGTGATTTCATAAACAGGAACTTCCGCAAAAACAGGAGCGGAAATCATCATTAAAGCAGCAGTTATCATGGTTATTTTTTTCATTTTATCCCTCATTTGTTATTGATTCAACAGATGGAGCTTATTGCAAATGATAATCATTCGCAAGTGGAAAAAACATAATATGTCATATCAAGCGATGATATGGCGATTGAACTAGATTATAGAATTAGCCAATTAGTATGCTAATTTACTGAAACTTAAAAGAAAGAGAGCAAGACGCAATATTTTCATTTGATAGTGTATAATCAGTGCCACCAGTTACACAATTAGTATTAGCGGACAGATTTATCCATAAAGCTGGGGCGTGACCAGCTGTGCTTCGGTCAATTGCACGCACTACGCCAGTATTTGGTTTTCCGTCATCAATTTTTATATCAATCTTGTACGCTTCTTGTGCAGATAATGGATTATGTACCGTGTTAAAATAACCAACGCCAGAGAGGTTATCTATACCAATAAGGCTAAAATAATTTATACCTTGATAGCTATTCACCATGATGAATGAATTTTTTCCAGCCTTTGCAAATGGAAGAGCTAAATTGATTGTATCTGGTGTGGTTCTTGAAGTGGCAATTGCGCTATTCGCTTGTATTCCATATTGCGTCCCTACTATATAATCTTTACTGTAATTTCCTTCAATCAGCTTCGCATCCCCACTCAGATGTCGCCAAAACATGAGTAATTCAGCATATTGACAGTTGGAGTTACCAGCACTTGCTCCGCAACCGATGGTACTGTCACCAGATTCAAGAATTCCATTCGCATCGCCAAATGGTCTACCATTACCAAGTAATGAACTTGCCATAAGAGGCATTCCTGGTCCATAAGTTGAGGCAAAAAAGCCAAAAGCTTGCGCATCAGTAGCAAGCAAATCTCCAGGAATTCCGCCATATTTAAGCTTGAAGGTTTTTACAGCAGTATTGTATCGCTCAATTTGTGAAACTTGGGCGCGGATTTCCGAAGCTTTAATAAGATCTCCGCCTACTAAAACCCCACCCGCCAGAAGTCCAATAATAACGAGTACGATGGAAAGCTCTACGAGGGTGAAGGCTGAACTCCGACTTGTCACCCCGTTTTTATAACGGGGTCTGGGGCTATAAATCCTGTCGGCGGTTGTGACAACTTTGTATGATTTTACTTTGCGCCTGACAACCAGCAACAACCACAATTTTTTGCTTACTTGCTTTGCCATTTTTACCCCTTGTCTTTTCGTATAGTAAGTTTATTGCCTTTTGAGGTGTAATACAAAGTAATATTATTGGTTATCTAATAAGGAATGATTTCCTATAAGTGCGTTGCCAGCCAACAAACCTGCGCCAATACCACCAGCCAGAATTTTATTTGGAAGCTAAGTTTTTTGGTTTTATGGCGAAATTTGCGTTGGGCAAGAAAAGCCGCAGGGCTTCCTCCAATAAGTGCGAGGAAGAGCAACCCAAGCTCGGAAACCCGCCATCCACCCTTTCGCGCAAGGCTCTTATCCCACCAGTAAATAAAAAATGTGAAGGCATTAACCAGCAATAAATAAAGCCAGAAATGCTGTAATATCCATTGCTCAACCCACATATTATTTTCTTCCAGCAATTAGAATATCCACCGCTTCTGGGTTGAGGAGGGTGGAGGTATCGCCAAGGGCTGAGAATTCGCCAGCAGCAATTTTGCGCAGGATTCGGCGCATGATTTTGCCTGAGCGCGTTTTTGGCAATTGCGGGGTGAACTGGATATGGTCAGGCGTTGCAATCGGACTGATTTGCGTTCGCACCCATGATTTTAGCTGCAAAGCTGCGTGGTGCGCCTTATCGCCTTCTATATCCACCCCATCCTTCAAAATAACGAAAGCATATATGCCCTCACCCTTAATATCATGCGGCACGCCAACCACCGCCGCTTCCGCCACTATTTCATTCGCGGCAAGCGCCGATTCAATCTCCGCCGTGCCAAGGCGATGACCAGAAACATTGAGTACATCATCCATGCGCCCCGTTATCCAGTAATAACCATCCTCATCTCTGCGCGCGCCATCACCCGTAAAATAATAGCCTTTATACGCGCCAAAATAAGTTTGTTTATATCGTTCATGGTCACCGTAAATGCTGCGCGCAATTCCGCACCATGGCGTTTTAATGCACAGCGCACCTTCGCCCGCGCCCAGCACTTCTTCGCCTTTTTCATTCAGCAAAATCGGCTCAATTCCCGAAAGCGGAAAACTTGCCGAGCCTGCCTTGGGAACAGTTTTTCCAATGATGGGCGCAATCATAATCCCGCCCGTTTCCGTTTGCCACCAAGTGTCGGAAACGAAGGCTTTGCCGCCACCAACTTTATCGTGATACCAGTGCCAAGCCTCGGGGTTTATCGGCTCGCCCGCAGTGGCGAGTATGCGAAGCGTTGCCCGCGAGGTGGTTTCCAGCCAGCTATCACCCTCACGCATCAGGGCGCGGATGGCGGTGGGTGCGGTGTAAAACAGGCTCACCTTATATTTATCCACGATCTGCCAGAAGCGAGATGGGGCGGGGTAATTGGGAATCCCCTCAAACATCACGGTGGTTGCGCCGTTTGCCAGCGGGCCATAAACCACATAGCTATGCCCCGTTATCCAACCGACATCGGCAGTGCCGAAATAAACATCATTTTCCTGCAAATTGAAAATTTCCGCGTGGGTATATGCCGCCCAAGCAAGATAGCCACCGCAGCTGTGCAAAACGCCCTTGGGTTTTCCCGTTGAGCCAGAGGTGTAGAGGATAAACAGCGGATGCTCCGCGTCAAAGGCTTGGCTTGGGAAATCGTCGCTCGCCATCGCCACCGCTTCATGCCACCAAGCGTCGCGCCCGCGGTGAAACTCCACCTCAACGCCTGTGCGCGCTACCACCAGCATTTTTTCTATACTCGTGTCTTTCACCGCCGCATCCGCCATATCTTTCAGCGGGATTTTTTTTCCGCCGCGAAGCCCCTCATCAGCAGTAATTATCACCTTGCTGCCCGCGTCAATTATACGGTCATGCAGTGCCTGCGCGGAAAAACCTGCAAACACCACGCTATGCACCGCGCCAAGGCGGGCGCAAGCAAGCATGGAAATCGTTACTTCAGGAATCATCGGCAGGTAAATGGTCACGCGGTCACCCGCCGCCACGCCCATAGCACGCAGCACATTCGCGCATTTGCAAACTTCCTTGTGCAGCTCCGCGTAAGTCAGAGAGCGACACTCCGCACCATCATCACTTTCCCAATATATCGCGATTTTTTCGGCGTTTTTCGCCAGATGGCGGTCTAGGCAATTTTCTGAAACGCTAATCTGCCCGCCATCAAACCAGCGGATATTGCAATCCACAAAATCACCGCTAGTAAGGATATGCCAAGGCTTTTGCCAGTTCAGGCGAGCTGATATTTCTGACCAAAATTTTTCATCTACGCCCATAATTGCCCCATCTACTAAACTACTAAAACGGCTCTGTTCCTGCGCTCAGTATATCTAAATATTCCTTATAAACAAAGACTTTATGTCGTTCCTTACCCGTTGTTTCCTGAACGATGCCAAGTGCTTCCAATACAGTAAGGCTACGAATAACGGTATGCAAAGAAAATCCTGTTTTTTCCTTGATTTTAGAAGTGTTTGAAATCGGATTTCTCTGTAAATAACTATGAATTTCCACAATCGCATTTGTTGATTTATTAGAGCCTGCAATTTTTTCTGCATCTTTGGCAAATAACGATATTATAATTTGCGCCGTATCACTGGCTTGTCCTGCGGTTTGAATTACTCCCTCTAGGAAAAATTTTATCCAGCCCTCCCAATCGCCAGTTTCTCTGACAGATTGCAAATGCGCATAATATGTTGAACGGTTGGTCTTTAGGTATAAGCTCAAATAGAGCAATGGCTCTTTTAGGACGCCTTCTACGCAAAGAATAAATGTAATAAGTAATCTTCCAAGCCGCCCATTACCGTCCAAAAAAGGGTGGATGGTTTCGAACTGCACATGGGCGAGAGCGGCTTTTACCAGCACAGGCAATTTTACATCTTCATCATGCAGAAATTTTTCAAGATTATCCAAGCACTCCATCAAATAATCAGGAGGCGGCGGCACGAACCGAGCATTGCTTGGACGGCTACCGCCAATCCAATTTTGCGAAGTACGAAATTCACCAGCCTGCTTATTTGCACCTCGTGAATTATTCATAAGCACGGCATGAATTTCTTTTATAAGTCGCAAAGACAAAGGAAATTCCTTTATGCGCTGCAAACCATAATTCATTGCCGAAACATAAGAGGAAACTTCTGTAACATCATCCACTCTCGAATTAAAAGCTTGCTCGTTTTCAAAAAGCAACAGGTCAGAAAGCGACGATTGTGTTCCTTCAATTTGCGAAGAAAGTATAGCTTCCTTGCGAACATACATATATAAAAAAAGCGAAGAATCTGGCAAAATTTGGCTTATGCCATCCAACCTGCCGAGTGCAATATTGGCTTTATCAAGAAGAAAATAAAATTTCTCCATGTTTATCTTTGGTTCAGGTGGCAGTGACGGAGGAATATACGAATTGTAATATTCTCCACCCACCACTGAACTTTTTATATAACGACCAATGCGTTTATTCCCATCCATAAAACAAGTGCCATTTTTGCCAGATTTCTTCACTTGCTTAACAATAACTCTTATCTATGTCACTTGCAAGAAAATAAGTGCCAAAAATGCTGACTTGTGTCACTTAATTAGCGGATATTCAAAGCTTCTCGCGGCGTTATCGCCCCATCATAGAGGGCGCGACCGATGATAACGCCGTTTATACCAGAATTTTCGTGGGTCTTATAGGCTTTTATATCGGCAAGGCTGGAAACGCCGCCCGAGGCAATGACAGGCGTGGAAATGCTCTGCGCGAGTGCGACAGTTTCTTCCACATTCGCGCCCTGCATCGCGCCGTCACGGCTGATGTCAGTGTAAATAATCGCGGCAACGCCAGCGTCCTCAAAGCGTTTGGCAAGCTCGCTCGCCTGCATATCCGACACATCCGCCCAACCCGAAACCGCAACTTTGCCGCCCACTGCGTCAATGCCCACCGCGATTTGGTCAGGAAAAATGCGGCAAGCCTCCTTCACCAATACAGGGTTTTTAAGGGCGATAGTGCCAAGAATCACCCGCGACACGCCAGCGGTCAGCCAGTCGTCAATCATTTCCAGAGTGCGGATGCCGCCGCCGAGCTGCACCTGCATTTTTACCCGCTCAAGGATTGATTTCACCGCCGAACCATTCACCGCTTTGCCCGCAAATGCGCCGTTCAAATCCACAATATGCAGCCAGTCAAAGCCATCCGCCTCAAACGCCGCCGCCTGATCCGCTGGGGTTTTTGAAAACACTGTCGCCTTGTCCATATCGCCGCGCAGCAAGCGCACACAATTTCCGTCTTTAAGATCAATCGCTGGATATAAAATCATTTTTTTGTCCCTATTTATTCCAAAATTTGTTCAGCAATCTGCCCAACTGCTGTGGCGAAATAGCGTGAGCGATTCCATTTGAGCAGCACTTTGAAATTATTATTGCCCTCAATAATTTTTTCTCCGTCTTGCCAACCTTCGGAGTGCAGATAATTAGCGATGGAGGCGAAAATATCCGCCTGCGTGTTCCATATATCGCGCTTGCCGTCGCCGTCATAATCTACGGCGTATTTTAGGTAGCTGCTGGGCATAAACTGGCACTGCCCGAACGCACCCGCCCATGAACCATAAAAATCATCACTCGCCATTTGTTCCGCTTCCAAAATAAACAGCGCGTTTATTAGCTCTCTGCGGAAAAAACTGCTGCGCCGCCCATCATAAGCAAGCGTGGCAAGGGCAGGAATTATGCCAAAATTCCCTGTGTTTTTGCCATAGCTGGTTTCCATTCCCCAGATGGCGACAATGACACTAGCGGGAACGCTGTATTTTTTTGAGATTTCGGCGAGGATTTCGTTGTTTTCCGCAAGTTCGCGCTGTCCGTTTTTAATGCGGTTCGCAGACACGGTTTTTTCCAGATATTCTTCCAAAGACAGCTTGGCTTCTGGCTGTTTATTGTCCAGCTCAATCACTTTTTCTATCGGCTCAATGCCTGAAAACGCGCTGTCAAAAACTTCCGCCGAAACGCCCTGTGCCACCGCCTCCGAGCGCAAATCCGCCACCCAATTTGTAAAGCCACTATCCGCCGCCTGCGCGGAGGAAACCGCGAGAAAAGCAAGGCTAAAAACAACCCTAAAAACTATGGAAAAACTTTTCAAGTTCACACTATATTCTTATATTTAGATTTATGTTTTTTATGTTTGGATTTTTTCTTATGTTTTTTAGCTTTTTTAGATTTCGTAGTTGCTTTCTTTTCTTCTACTTTCTTTTTCTCAGGCTTGGCTTGAGGCGCGGGAACGGAAGTCGCAGAAGCCGCATTTTTATCATCATTTTTTTGCTTGCTGCTTATCGCGCTATCAATAACCTGTTCAGGCTTGGAAAGCTCAACTGGCTTGGTGACAATCTCCGTTTTAGTCGGCTCATTTAACTTCGGAGCTTCCGCCTCACGCAAGTTTTCCTGTGCCAATGATGCTGTTGCAAAAAATCCAATTGCGGCAATAGAAATGCTAGCGCTGATTAATTTTTTCATGGTATATTCCTTAAAATAAGAGAGTAACACAGCCACAAACTAATATAATTTTTTATGTTCAGCAAAGAAATTTTTACAAAACTTGTATCATTGCTGCCAAATCTGCCTAATTTGCCAATTATCATTGGTGAGAAGTCACTTGAGCGCGATATTGATGATTTGGTTGCGCTGGCTTTGCCTGAACTATACGCTAAAAATCGCGTGGCGGTGGTGGATGATGTGAATACTGTTGACGCTCTGGGTAGGCAGGTTTTCCGCGCATTGCACGGGCGTTTTACACCTACGCATATAACGCTGGAAAAAAATATGTCGGCGGATATGGAGGCGGTGGAATATATCCGCGCCCATTCGGCGAATTGCGCTGCGATTATCGCGGTGGGCAGCGGAACGGTCAGCGATTTATGCAAATATGCCGCCCATAAAATGGGCGTTCCATATATTGTTTTTCCAACCGCCGCCTCTATGAACGGCTATTTATCCGCCAATGCTTCCATCACAGTTGATGCCCATAAAACCACCCTGCTCGCGCAGTTGCCAAGGGCGGTGTTGTGCGATTTTGGCGTGATTGCCGCCGCACCGTCGCGCCTGTGCAAATCAGGCTTGGGGGATAGCCTCGCTCGCGGAACAGCGCAAGGAGACTGGCTGCTTTCGCATTTATTGTTGGATACGCCGTATAACGCGGGAGTGTTTGAACTACTCGCGGATATTGAGCCAGAATTATTTGAAAATGCTGGCGGGATTGCCGCTTCTGACCCGCAAACTACCATTACGCTTACGAAATTATTGTTGCTTTCTGGGCTGGGAATGACCATCGCTGGCGGCAGCCATCCCGCTAGCGGCGGCGAACACATGATTGCCCATGCGTACGGAATGTTAAAAAACAAACCGCCATCACCAGCAACCCTCCACGGCGAAGAAATCGCCATCACCAGCCTATATATGGCGGAAAAACAGGAACAAATCCTGCATTCTAAACCACAGATAGGGATAGGAAAATTTCCAACTGATAAAATAGTTGAATTATACGGGTCGGAGCTGGCGACAGAGTTTGCAGCGGAATTCGCGGGCAAAATAGCACGCTATAGCGATGCTGACGCACGACTAAAAAACTGGGACGAAATTGCAGGGAAAATAGAAAAAATTAGCATTCCAGCAGCCAAAATAGAGCAGATTTTGCTTAAAGCCAAAGCCCCAATAAAAATAGCCGAGATTGGCTGGGATGAGAAAATTTTTGCGAATGCCTGCGAAACTGCTCGCTTTACTCGCAATCGCTTTGGCTTTTTGGATTTAACTTAAGTGCCATAGCGTAAATTTCTTTGCGTGGCTTGCCTGTTTGTTCGGCGAGGATGGTCGCGGCTTCTTTCACCGAATGCGACTTTAGCAATAGCGCAAGCTGTGCCTCAATATTCTGGTTTGCTATGGCTTCTGCTTCTTGCGGCGGAGCTATGACGATTACCACCTCGCCCTTTGGTGCGCCGTTTTGCTGTATATTGGCTAGCAGTTCCGAAAGCTTTCCGCGCCTGCTTTCCTCGTATAATTTAGTTAGTTCGCGCACCACCGCCGCTTGCCTATCGGATAGAACTTCCTGCAAAATCTCTAGTGATTCTTCAAGCCGCCTTGCCGAATCAAAAAATATCAGAGTGGCGGGAACAGCGGCAAGACTCGCCACATATTTCCTCAGGGCTTCGGTTTTTGCAGGCAGGAAACCGCCAAAGAAAAACTGGTCGCTCGGCAGCCCAGAAAGGCAAAGCGCGGCAAGGACGCTGCTCGCCCCCGGTATGGCGGTGACATAAAACCCAAGCTCCAACGACTTGCGCACTAATTTATACCCCGGATCGGAAACTAGCGGCGTTCCTGCATCGGAAATAAGTGCCACCCGTTTGCCAGCTTCAATCGCGGCAAATATCTCTGGGCGGCGGTCGCTGGCGTTATGGTCATTATATGACAATAAAGGTTTTTTGATGCCGTAATGCGCGAGGAGATTACCGCTAACCCGCGTATCCTCACATAAAATTAAATCCGCCAGCTTCAAAATATCAAGGGCGCGAAGCGTAATATCGCTCATATTTCCAATAGGAGTCGCAACAATATATAAACCCGCAGGTGTTATTTGACTTTTTTCGTTACTCACGATAGCTTGCCCTTCTGTTCCTTTATGGGTTATACACCAAGTAGGATTTGCATGAAACATACTTTATATATTTTTTCTGCCTTATTGTTGCTAGCTGCTTGTGTGCCGCAAAATAATACGCCAAATGCCAAGGCAAAACGCGCTGCACCCGCCGCGTCGCTCATTGCGGAGGATGCCACGAAAGTGCCATCAATCGGCAGGATTAGCGACGATATTCCACAAGTGAAAGTTGCGTTTTTAGTGCCGCTTTCTGGCGAATCGGCGGAAATTGGTAAATCGATGATGGACGCGGCGTCGCTCGCGCTTTATGACAGCTATCTCACCGTGCCATCGGACGAAATCCGCGCTCAAATTGTGCTAGTTCCCAAGGATACGGGCGCGACCTCAACTGAAACGGCAAAAGCCGCCAGTGCCGCTATTCAGCAAGGGGCGAGCTTCATCGTTGGACCGTTATTCAGTCAATCGGTGAGCGCGGTTGCGCCAGTTGCGAAGGAAAAAAATATCAGCCTGATTAGTTTTTCCAACAACAAAGCGGTCGCGGCGGCGGGAGTTTATACCTTCGGGTTTATGCCAGAACAACAGGTTGAGCGCATCGCTGAATATGCTTATCTCAATAAATATCAAAGAGTTGCGGTTCTTGCGCCCAATGACGCTTACGGCGAAAAAGTTCGTGAGTCGCTTTCGGAAATTTATCTTCGCAAGGGCGGAATTGTTTCGCCTTCGGAATTATATGCACCGAGTGCGGCAAATATTGACGCTGCCGTTGCCCGCATTGCTGGCGCATTTAACAACACGCCAGAAGATAGGCGTTTTCAGGCTATTTTCGTTGCCGATTCGGGTAATCAAATGCGAAATATTGTGAAGGCTCTGACCAAAAATAATATAGATCTGAAGAAAATAAAGCTGATTGGCACAGGGCTATGGGACGATAAAGAGCTTACCAAGATCCCTGAAATGCAAGGCGCATGGTTTCCTAGCTCGTCGCCAGAGCCTTACGAAAAATTTGAAAATCGCTTTGAGAATACTTATGGTTATAAGCCTGTGCGCCTTGCCAGCCTTGCTTATGACGCGGTTGCGCTGACAGCGAGTGCCGCTATGTCGGGCAAGCCGATTAGTAACGCGGCACTCACCGATGCCAAAGGTTTTATCAGCCCTGCAAACGGGCTTATGCGCTTGTTACCCAGCGGAAAGTCTGACCGTAAGCTCACCATTATGGAGGTTACGCCAGATGGCTTTAAGGTTATTGACCGCGCTCCAACTAATTTTTCACCGACAGGACAATAAACAGGAAAATAAAAATGAAAATCTTAGTCCCGATAAAACGCGTGGTTGATTATAATGTGCGAGTGCGTGCGAAGGCTGATGGCTCGGGCGTGGAGGTGGCGGGCGTTAAAATGTCCATCAACCCGTTTGACGAAATCGCTGTGGAAGAAGCGGTGCGCCTGAAAGAAAAAGGCGTGGCGACGGAGGTGGTAGTGGTTTCCATTGGCGTGGACGCGGCGCAGGATGTTTTGCGCTCTGCCATGGCGATTGGCGCGGATCGCGGTATTTTGGTGGTTGGTGACGCGGAGATCACCTCGCTAGATGCGGCAAAAATTCTGAAGAAAGTGGTGGAAGCGGAAAAGCCAGAGCTGGTGATTATCGGCAAACAAGCGATTGACGACGATGCTAACCAGACTGGGCAGATGCTCGCCGCATTGCTGGGCTGGGGGCAGGGGACATTTGCTTCAAAAATCACCATAGAAAATGGCGCAGCAACCGTGGTGCGCGAGGTGGACGGTGGGCTTGCTACAGTAAAATTAAAACTACCCGCAGTAATCAGCACTGACCTGCGCCTGAACGAACCGCGCTACGCCGCGCTGCCCAACATCCTGAAGGCGCGCAGCAAGCCGCTGGCGAAAACGACTTTGGCGGAGCTGGGTGTGGAAATAAAAGAACGCGTAAAACACTTAAAATATGAAGAGCCAAAAAAACGCTTAAGTGGCGGCAAGGTGAAAGACGCTGTGGAGCTTGCGGAGAAGATAAAAGGAGTGGTTGGATGATGTTATGTGGATAAATAATATAGAAAATTTGCCAATTCACGAAGTGTTACAAGGAATGAGAGGGCGTTTTGTTCACTCAGAACATATGACTTTTGCTTTTTGGGAAATTGATAAAAATTTTATTCTTCCTGAACATAGGCATAACAATGAACAAGTTACACATATCTTAAATGGTGAATTTGAGTTATCCATAGCGGGGAAAACACAAACAATGAAGGCAGGGCAGATAGCAATAATTCCAAGTAATACTTTACATTCTGGCAAGGCATTAACTGACTGCAAAATACTAGATAGTTTTTCTCCAAGAAGAGAAGATTATATTTTTAACGAAATGGGATAATAATAGATGGCGATATTAGTAACAGCAGAACATAACAACCAAAAGCTGCACAAGGCAACTTTGCATGCGGTAACTGCCGCGCTGGAAATCGGTGGTGAGGTGCATGTTTTAGTGGCGGGGGCTGGTGCAAGCTCGGTTTGCGCTGAGGCGGCGGCGGTTGCGGGCGTTAGCAAGGTTTTATCTGCGGACGCAGCGCATTATGCAGCAGGACTTGCGGAAAATATTGCGCCGCTGATTGCAAGTATTGGTAAAAATTATAGCCACATCATCATGACCGCGACCACCACAGGCAAGGATATTCTGCCGCGCGCGGCGGCTCTGCTCGATAGCTCGCAAGTTTCTGAGGTTGTAAAAATCATTGCGCCCGACAGTTTCTTGCACCCGATCTATGCGGGGAATGTGCTGGAAACTGTGCAGAGTTTAGAAGAAATAAAAATCCTCACCATCCGCCAGACGGCGTTTGTGCCTGCGCCTCAAACTGGCGGCAGTGCGGCGATAGAAAATATTGCACCACTGCCTGATAGCGGGCTGAGCGAATTTATTGGTATTGCCGAAAATAAATCGGCGCGGCCAGAGCTGACCTCGGCGCGGGTGATTGTTTCTGGCGGGCGCGGCATGGGCAGTGCGGAAAATTACAAAAAACTGGAAAAACTCGCCGACCAACTCGGCGCAGCACTTGGCGCGTCGCGCGCAGCGGTGGATTCTGGCTTTGCGCCAAACGATCTGCAAGTGGGGCAAACGGGCAAGGTGGTTGCGCCTGAATTATACATCGCAGTGGGCATATCAGGCGCGATTCAGCACCTCGCAGGCATGAAAGACAGCAAGGTGATCGTCGCCATCAACAAGGACGAAAACGCCCCAATTTTTGAAGTGGCGGATTATGGTCTAGTGGCAACTTGGGAAGATGCGTTGCCGCAGCTTGAGGCGTTGCTTGCCAAATGAGTGCTTTGCCAAAAATATCCATTGCCCAGATAAACCCTATAGTGGGGGATATTGCGGGTAATGTGCTTCGTATCATTTCCGCGTGGAAATCTGCAAACGAACAAGGGGCGGAGCTGGTTTTATTCCCTGAGCTTTGCGTTACTGGTTACCCACCAGAGGATTTGGTGCTAACGCCAGATTTTCGTGGGGCGGCGATGGGTGCTGTGCGTGAAATCGCTGAAAAAACTGCGGGCGGCGCGGCAGTTATTATTGGCAGTGTGTGGGAGATTGAGGGGAGAATCCACAATGCTGCTATTCTCATTGATGGTGGTAAAATTCAACATATTTATGCCAAAACTCGTCTGCCGAATTATGGGGTGTTTGATGAAAAGCGCGTTTTTGCGGCGGGTGATTTGCCGAAAGCCATAGACTGGCGCGGGCGCAAAATCGGCATTTTAATTTGCGAGGATGTGTGGGATGTTTCGCTGCCCAAGGAGCTAGGAGAGCAGGGGGCAGAGGCGATTTTTGTGCTGAATGCCTCGCCGTTTGAAGTTGGAAAACTGGAACAACGCAGACAAATAGTGGCAAAAGCGGCGAAAGCTGCCAACGCGCCCATTTACTATGCCAATATGGTCGGCGGGCAGGATGAGCTGGTTTTTGACGGCGGGTCTTTCGCGGCGAACGCAGGCGGCGAAGTTTTTTGTGAATTTCCACAATTTATCGAGCAAATTTCTATTGCTAGCGAACTACGAACTACGGACTACGGGCTACGCGAACAGCAAATCTGGAACGCCATGAAGCTTGGACTTGCTGATTATGTGCGTAAAAACGGGTTTAAGAGTGTGGTGCTGGGCTTATCGGGCGGTATTGATTCGGCAGTTAGCGCGGCGGTGGCGGTGGATGCGCTGGGGGCGGATAATGTTATGGGCGTATTGCTGCCTTCGCCCTATAGCTCGGCAGGCAGCATAACCGACGCGCTGGAGACGGCGAAGCTGCTGGGCATCAAAACCAAAACCATTCCGCTAGCGGAAGTAATGAAAAGTTTTGAAGCGTTGTTAACCCCATTCCTAACCCTCCCCCCTTCGGGGAGAGGGGATGTTTCATGGATGGAAAATCCGAGCATCGGCGGCAATTTGCAGGCGCGTATTCGCGGGGTTATCCTCATGGCACTTTCCAACGCGCATGGGCATTTGCTGCTTTCCACGGGCAATAAATCCGAGATCGCGGTGGGCTATTCCACTTTGTATGGCGATTCCTGCGGCGCGTTTAATGTGCTCAAAGACGCGTATAAAACCACGGTTTATAAATTGGCAAATTGGCGCAATGCGCAGTCGCCTGCTATTCCACAAAACAGCATTGAAAAACCGCCATCAGCCGAGCTGAAACCCAACCAGCGCGATGACGACCAACTCCCGCCTTATGATATTCTCGACGCCATCCTCGCGCATCATATTGAAGGGCGATTATCAGCGCAGGAAATTATAGAAAAAGGTTTTGCGCCTGAAACGGTTAAAAAAATCCTGCATCTGGTACGGATTAATCAATATAAACGCCAGCAAGCCTGCCTCGGTGTTAAGATTTCGCAGGTGGGGTTCGGTAAAGACCGCAGATTTCCTGTGACTAATAAGTTTTGATGCGTTTTTTCTACGCTATAGCGAATTTCTGGGCATAACCTAACAATTTAAGTAGTAGTAGGCGTAAAAATCTGCTATAATATGGCTGTTTTTATACGAAATTTATCAAAAGCGACGAATTAACCATGAATGAAGATTTGCTAAAAATCAAAGAGTTAGAAACTCTTAGGGCGCAGCATCGCGACCTTGATAATCAAATTAATGCTGGTGATTTGGACGAATTCACCATGCGCCGATTCAAGCAGATGAAGCTTGCGCTGCGCGATAAAATCACCATGCTGGAGCATCTGGTGTATCCAGATATAATAGCTTAATTAACAGCGCAAAGGTAAGTTTTATCACCCAAATTTTTGAAGTAATAATTGAGTCCGTTGGCGGGCTTGGTGACGGAATTGCCAATCACGATGGCAAGCCTGTTTTTGTGCCAAAGTCAGTGGCGGGGGATCGCCTGAAACTTAGGACAATAGCGGAAACCAGCGAGTTCAAACGCGCCGAAATCATCGAGATTTTAGAGGTGGGAGCGCAAAGAAAAGCGGCACCCTGCCAACATTTTTCTGCTTGCGGCGGCTGTAGCCTACAACAGATGAATGATGATTATTACCGCGAATTCAAAACTCGTATCGCGCAGAATGCCTTTCGCCAAGCTGGGTTTGAATTTTCTGGTGCAGTTTCATTTCTACCGCCAGCCTCACGGCGACGGGCAGAGTTTAAGCTGCTCAAAGAAAGTGGAAAATGGTTGTTGGCATATCATGGAAATCGTAGCCATAGCAAAGTTGCAATCAAAACCTGTCTAATTCTCGAGCCAGCGTTGCAAAAATTACTTTCGCCATTACAGGAGCTTATCGGCAATTTGCCGTTTGTGCAGGATATTGACAGCGTGAATATTACCGCCGCTGACAGTGGGTTGGAGGTTGCGCTAACCCTATCCAGAATGGCAAAAATACCAAGTAATATAAGTGATATAGAAGGAAAATTAAAATATATCGCCAGCGAATTAAAGCTCGTTCGTATTTCCGTCGCTGACAGCCGCTGCGTTCCCTTTGTGTTGGTGGAAAATGGCTATCTTTCTATGCGTCTGGGCGGGATTGATATGCACCTGCCCACCGATGCTTTTTTGCAAGCAACGCGGCAAGGACAAAAATTGCTCACTGAATTCAGCCAAGCAAGCCTTAATGGTAAAAAGCGCGTTCTTGATTTATTTTGTGGCATAGGCACTTATAGCGTTGCTTTGGCGGAAAATAGTACAGTTCACGCCAGCGACGACCATCTGATAATGGTTTCTAACTTGCGCCATGCCGCCCGCAGCCATAATATGCGTCTTACCACTGAAAAGCGCAATTTATTCGTTAATCCATTTACGGGCGCGGAACTCTCAAATTTTGATGGAATCGTAATCAACCCACCACGAAGCGGCGCAAAGGCGCAAGCGGAGCAGATAGCACATTCGGATATTAAAAGCGTGGTTATGATTTCTTGCAATCCTGCGACTTTCGCACGCGATGCCAAGATATTGAAAAATGCTGGCTTTTCCCTGCAAAACTCTCTCGCTATTGACCAGTTTGTGTGGAGCGCGCATTTGGAAATCGCCGCAAACTTTACACGCTAGATTTTTTTACTTGCTCATATTCTTATAGAGGAGTAGAAAAGCTATCCTTTTTGTGGTACAATGCAGAACGGTGTGTTTTTGTGATAAACTCGCTGAGTAGATTGCCAGCATCAGTAGAGTTTATCTTGTATATGGCTAGGTAGCAAAGTGGTAATGCACGGGACTGCAAATCCTGTATTCGGGAGTTCGATTCTCCCCCTGGCCTCCAATTTTCCTAAATGGCACATTAAAGTTTATAGGCTATTTTTGCTTCGTTGCGTCATTGCGAATTATAATCCAGATTTAATAAAAAACGAACAAACTTTTTGGTCTACACTGGTTTTATAATCACCATCGTAATCTTTATAGTCTACGGATGTAGTGCAAGCATTTGCACTGCCCCAAGGAATGTTAGTTTGTGCATAGGCATCGGTAATGCTTCTTGGCAGAATATATCCTTTGCCTGGTTTTCCATCGTCAATTTTTTGGTCAATGGCTAAAGCTTCGGTAGGAGTAAAAGCCCCTCCTAATGTGACACCACTACTTTCTTGTCCAAGCCAAAACATATTCCCATAATTCATTGAATAAGCATTAACAGATGTTAGTGCTGAATAATCCTGATAACCAAAAGAAAAACCAACCTTGTCAGAAATAGCAGTTTTAGGGCAGTTTATCCCTACAGAGCTTCTCCATGAAACTCCCCCTGATGTTACAACCCCTGTGAATTTTCCAGCGATTAGACCCGCATTCGCTAAATGTTGCCAAAAGCGGAAAATTTCATAGCCTACATCAACCTTTCCGTTCCCATTTCCGTCACAGGTTAACATATCCGCACTGGCAGTAATTTGGCAAGTGGCGGGCGTTGGGTCTTGCACCCCAAAATAAGCGGTTGCATTCGGGCAATCCCCAGCAAGACAGTTGTATTTTAGTTTGAAGGTGTTAACTGCTGTTCTGTAGGTTTCAATATCTTTAATAACGCTTCTAATTTCGGCGGATTTGATTAAATCCTTACCGACCAACACCCCGCCCACCAGCAAGCCAATTATAACGAGGACAATGGAAAGTTCGACGAGGGTGAAGCCTGATTCTCCGTGGTTGTGCGGCATATTATCGCAACCATAGATGAGGGGGGGGGTAAATATTGGCTAATATATTTTTAAGCATTTTGCCTCGGATGGTTTTTAGCCATTTTTATTTGTTAATGTAATGGTTGCTGATATGCTTTAGCACAATTATCTATCAATCCACGCAACATTCTTTGATAAGGAACATGGGATTGCTTTGCTTGTAATTTAAAAAAATCCAAGCTTTCTCTAGTCAATTCTAGAGTGATTTTTACAGTATCACTTCGTTTCACTAACTGGTCAGCAGGAGGCAAAAAGTCAACAACCCGCTTTCCTATTTGCATTGGTTCATCTGTGTAATTTATTTTCTTGCTCATAAATCATTCTTTTCTTCGTCCCATTCATAAGTTGAATGCGTCATTTGTCCTCGCAAAATCCCATATATTTATATGGTATTATATAGCATTTTTATCAATATATGCAAGGAATAATGTTGGTGAAAATCACTGAAACTTAAAACTCAAGGCGCAATTTAAGCCGTTCCCGCCATTTGTGCCGACTGAGTATTTCTGAGTGCCAGCGACACCACCATTATCGTAACAGGTGGTACTGGAAGGAGAAAGTGCGGTTGTGTCGGGAACACCAGAAAATGTTGGGGTTGTGGTTAAACTATCTTTTGACCAACATTGCCGACTAGTTCCAGCTGGATAACAAATATATCTTGCCGTAACATTGCCAGTTTGAGGAAAGCCATCATCCATTTTTGAGTCAATACTATATGCCTGTTGTACTGTAAGGCTTGGTGTTCCAGCAATTTCTATCGGACCTGTTGCCATTCCACTAACCGAGGAGATTACGAAATAATTAAATCCTGTTGCTGCTACACAATCTGGTGCCCAAGAACCACAAGCCATGCTGCTGGCAAAGATACTCCCACCAAGCTTTGCTTTTGGATAATAACCAGCTGTAATATCTATGAAAGTAGTGGCTGATGCCGTTGCTGCAAAATCAAATTTTTGGTCTATTAAGCCTGCATTGCTTAAATCTGACCAAAACATAGCAATCTCACCATTCCCCATTTGTCCGCCATGTCCAGCGCAAGTCCAAGTCCCTTCTATCACTCCATCTCCATCCCCTGTCCCAGCGCAATTCCCTCTATAACCTATTGTGAACCCAAACGCACTTGCCGTTGGCTCAGAAATATCCCCCGGTAAATAGCCGTATTTTAACTTGAAGGTATTTACCGCAGCGTTGTATTTTTCAATTTGTTGAATTTGACTGCGGATTTCCGCTGCATCAATTAAATCTTTACCAACCAAAACCCCACCGACTAGCAAACCAATTATAACGAGGACAATTGATAGCTCAATGAGGGTGAAGCCAGCTCCGTTATTCCAAAACTTTAGCTTGACATCAGGTCGTGGAACTAAATTTTTTGCTTGCTTGCTTTGCCACTTTAATGTCTCCATTTTGTGTTTTCCATAATCTCTAACTACAAATAATATTGAGGTTGTACTTCAATTAGCATCTATTGCAAACCAGTTTTCATTTTGCCCTTGCAATCTTGCTGGCAATATGCGATTTACAATGCTCGCACAAATTTTGCTTTTAATATCATATAGATCATATAGTTATGCTGCATTGCAGCAATTTTATTTTGTATAATTAAACAGGACGAAAAAAATGACCTACGAAAAAGAGCCAATTACCGATGCAGAAGCACTTGCCTATCACGCAGAAGGCAAACCTGGAAAAATATCTATTCTGCCAACCAAGCCGCTGATGACCCAGCGCGATTTGTCTTTGGGCTACTCTCCGGGGGTGGCAATTCCTTGCCTTGAAATTCAAAAAGACCCGAGCAAGGCTTATGATTACACGGCACGCGGTAATTTCGTTGCGGTTATTTCTAACGGCACAGCGGTTCTTGGTCTTGGTAATCTTGGTGCGCTGGCTTCTAAGCCAGTTATGGAAGGCAAGGCGATTTTGTTCAAACGCTTTGCCGATATTGATTGTATCGATATTGAAGTTGACACCACTGATATTGATGAATTTGTGAATTGCGTAAAGCTTCTTGGGCCGTCATGGGGTGGTATTAACTTAGAGGATATTGCTGCTCCTGAATGCTTCGTTATTGAGCAAAAACTGCGCGAGCTGATGGACATTCC
>SXRF01000105.1 GCA_005792635.1 Rickettsiales bacterium | reverse complement strand
GCAAGCAAGCAAAAATTTCGAGCTTTGTGGTTATTTGTCAAGCGGAAAACGATAAACTCTGACTGTCACCCCGCACTTGTTGCGGGGTCTGGAGAGAGAAACTCCTTCCTAATTTATAGCCCCAGACCCCGTTATAAAAACGGGGTGACAAGACACTGGGCGGGGATGACGACCTCTTGTAAAGCTGGTTTCACCCTCGTTGAACTCTCCATTGTTCTAGTGATTATAGGATTTCTCGCTGGTGGGGTTGTAGTTGGAAAAGATTTAATAAAAGCTGCTGAAATCCGCTCTCAAATTTCCCAAATTCAGGAATACAACACCGCCACAAACACCTTCAAAATGAAATATAATTATCTTCCGGGGGATATGCCACCAAGCGAAGCAACTGCATTTGGATTTTCTAATGCTTTTTTTGATGGATGTAACAATAACACTCGCGACGGAGTTGCAATTGGCAACGCAGATGGTTTTATAACAGATGTTTATAACTTGGTAGGCTGGGGAACAGCATATGATCGTGGTGAGCCGATGCTTTTCTGGCTGGATTTAGAAGCAGCAAAGTTGGTAAAGACAAGTTTGGCAACATTATTATCAGCATGCGTAATAACTACTCCTTATCCAAATCCTATTGCTAAATTGGGAAATAATAATTTTATAGTGGTTAGTAGTGTAGGTGCTGCGCGTAAAGCAAATAGTTTTTTAATCCAAAAAAACAACCCTATGGGTGGTTTATTTAATGGGACTTTAGCAATCTCCCCTCTGGAAGCACAAGCAATTGATGGGAAAATTGATGATGGCTTACCATTAGTCGGAAAAGTTACAGTTTGTAATGCAGTTTATTGTTCTCCTCAATCAGCTTCTGCAGCAAATGGAAATTGCATGACTGCTCTCGCAAACCCCAGCCCCTACAACACCACAGTTCCAGATTATGCTAACACACCATCTTGCTGGTTAAATATACAATTTGGAACGCAGTAATAAATCCACTAAACCACCGCGCTCATAACACTTTTGCTGCCACTAGCGATTGATTGCAGCAGCGATCCAGCCTGAGGCAGGATTTTTTGCATATAAAAGCGAGCAGTATCAATTTTTGCTTGGTAAAATGCGGTGTCCGTGTCGGTGGTCTGTGACAGTTTTTCCTGTGCCACTTTCGCCTGCCTTGCCCAAATATGCGCGAGTGCCACGAGTGCAAACATTTTTTGATATTCCACCGCGCCAGCAGCTGCATCGTCTGGGTTTTTAAGCCCTGCCCCCGCGATATACATGGTCGCTTGCTGCAAATATTCTAAATTTTTGGCTAGTGGCTTGATAAATTCTGCCATTGCAGGGTTTTCCTTGTTTTCGGCAATAAATTTATCAACTGGGTGGAAAAATGCCCGCAGATATTTCCCCGCCGAAACTGGCAGCTTGCGCCCGACTAAATCAAGAGCTTGCACGCCGTTTGTGCCTTCGTAAATCATGGTAATCCGCGCATCACGCACATATTGCTCCACGCCATATTCCGAGATATAGCCATAACCACCCAAAACCTGCATGGCGAGGCTCGCAGTTTCAAACCCGCCATCGGTCAAATGCGATTTCACAACAGGCGTGAGCAGCTGCACAAAATCATCGGCTTCCTCGCGCACGCTCGCGTCATCATGGCGATGCGCGAGGTCAATTTTTAGAGCCATTTCCAAAGCCAGCGCGCGCGCTCCCTCGGTAAATGCCCGCATGGTGAGCAACATCCGCCGAACATCAGCATGTTCGATAATTGGGTCAGCGGGTTTTTCGGGGAATTTTGCGCCTGTAATCGCCCGACTTTGCAAACGATCCCGCGCATAAGCGAGTGCGTTTTGATATGCCACTTCGCTAATCCCAAGCCCTTGAACGCCCACATAAAGCCGAGCGGCGTTCATCATTGTGAACATCGCCTTCATGCCTTTGTGCGGTGCGCCGACCAGCCAGCCAGTCGCGCCCTCATAAGCCATTTGGCAAGTTGGCGAAGCGTGAATGCCCATTTTATGCTCCAGCCCTGTGCAGGAAAATTTATTGCGCTCGCCCAAACTTCCATCATCATTGACAAGGAACTTCGGCGCGATGAATAGGCTTATTCCCTTTGTGCCTGCGGGTGCATCGGGCAAACGAGCCAGCACAAGATGGATGATATTTTCAGTTAGTTCATGCTCACCGCTGGAGATAAAAATTTTATTGCCTGTAATGGCGTAAGAACCATCGGCATTGGGCGTTGCTTTGGCGCGAATAAGCCCGAGATCCGTTCCTGCTTGCGGTTCGGTGAGGCACATAACTCCCGACCACTCGCCAGAAACCATTTTCGGCAGATATTTTTGTTTTAACTCGTCGCTGGCGTGTTGGTTGATGGCGTTATATGCGCCGTGCGAAAGCCCTGGAGTAAGCCCGAAAGACAAATTCGCCGAGCAAACCATCTCCATAAGCGGCATATTAAGCACTTCGGGCAATTGCTGCCCGCCATATTTTTCGTCGCAAGTAAAGCCTGTCCACCCGCTTTCAATATAGGTTTTGTAAGCTTCCTTGAAGCCATCGGGCATGATTACGCGACCCCAAGAACCATTGTTTTCATATTTCAAACCAACCTTATCGCCAACTTGGTTGAGCGGAAACAAAACCTCCTCGCACATGGTGGCAGCCGCTTCCAAAACAGGGTTGATAAAATCAGGGTTCGCCTCCGCAAAACCCGACACGCCTGCATATTGCGAGAGATTGAGATATTCATTGAGCAAAAACTGAAAATCACGAATTGGGGCTTTGAAATTTGGCATAAAAACTCCGTTGTTGTTCAGCTAGGATTGTAGCATGTTTTATGCTAATAAAGCGTTAATTTTACTGAAAAATCGCTTGTAATCCCTCGCGGTAGGTTGGGTATTTTAGCGTGACGCCCAGCTCGTTTTTTATGCGCTGGTTGCTAACGCGCCTGTTCGCGCTGTAAAACTCGCGCCCCATCGGTGAAAAATCCGCCTCGGCAAATGGTATTAGGGGCGGAATTTCTTTGCCCAGCAGCTCGCAGCCAAACTTCACCACTTCGTGTGCTGGTGCGGGTTCGTCATCACAAACATTATATATTCTAGCAGGTCTTGAGGCTTCCATCGAGGCAAGTACAACCTCCGCGATGTCTTCCGCGTGGATGCGCGAAAAAACCTGCCCTGTTTTATCCACTCGTCGCGCCGTGCCTTCTGCAATATCATCCAGCACGCTGCGCCCTGCCCCATAAATTCCCGCAAGCCGAAAAATATGCCCACCAATTTCTTGCCACTGTTTTTCTGCCTCCACCCTGCGCTTTAGCCTTGCATTATTGGGGCGGGTTTCGCTTTCCTCGCTCACCCACTCGCCGCCGTAATCGCCATATACGCCAGTGGTGGAGAGATAGCCGAGCCAGTTGTCAGTTATCAGTTGTCGGTTGTAAGTTAAGAAAGGCAGAATAATATCGCCAATTTCTTGTGGTGGGATGCTGGAAAGTATATGAGTTGAGCTTGCAATAATTTCGCTCGGCAAATTATCAAATTGAAAAGCTTCTATGCCTTTTTCTTTCAACATTTCACATTTTGCTGCACTGCGGCAAGTGCCAGAAACTTTATATCCGCGCAATGCCGCAACCCTTGCTATTTCCTGTGCTGCGAAACCTAATCCAAAAATGAAGAGTGATTTTTTGTTCATAAGGCTATTATGTACAAGCGAAGGAATATGTACAGAAAATAAAAATCCCCGCCCTGTTTCCAAGGCGGGGAGTCGGTCACGCTAATTCAGCGCTATAGTGTTAGGCGTGTTTTTTTATGATGGTTGTATATGTCGTAAGCAACATATAAAAACCAGATAAACCAACCAGCACACTAACGAATGGGTTTAATGGCCCAAACACTACGCTGAATAGGTCAACATGCACGATTGTCACTAGCCCGATATTCACGGCACTTAGTATGACAAGCAGCAAAGTGATCTTGTTGAACATACGCTTATTTAACCTCCTCCCCTTATTTTGTTGTTTGGTTAAAATCTCTTTTAACCTTAATTTAATACTAACATAATTTTCTGTGGATTAAAAGCATAATCTATTGTTTTTTATAATTATTTTTGCTGCGTCGCACAATAAAAAACACGGGCAAATATGGCTGAATAATTTTCTATTCAAATCTGATTTATTTTGTCATACAAGGAGTTGCATGAAGAGAAAAATATTTTTAGCCTCAATTTTTATCATCGCTACGCTGTGCAATGCACAATTTTTATGGGCGGCGGAGCTGGTGGAGTTTTCACAAAAAGCGGACATTGAAACGCTTTCTATTCGCGTTCCGCAAATTTCACCACGCAAAGTTTTTACTGTACAAAATCCAAATCGCTTGGTGGTGGATGTGCCGCAAGTGGCAGGAAAACATGCGGTTGCCCTGCCTAGCAACTATCATGGCAAGCTGATAAAAGCTGCCCGTTTTGGAAATTTTGACAATAAAACTTCGCGCTTTGTTTTTGATTTGAATGCTCCTGTGCGCGTGGTTTCCAGCAAAGAAGATAGCGGAAAATTATTACTCACAATTACCGCTGGCAATAGCTCTGTTGCTGCCAGTAGCTCCATTAATTCAAGCGATAAAAAACCAACTCAAAAACTACAAGCCGTACCGCCAAAAAAACCGCTAATCGCTATTGACGCTGGGCATGGCGGTGTTGACCCTGGAACAATCGGACCGCGCGGGACGCAAGAAAAAGATGTCGTGCTTGGTTATGCCACAGCGTTAAAAAATCGCCTTTTGAAGTCGGGCAAATATCGCGTGATACTCACTCGCGCTGACGATAATTTTATCATGTTGCGCGGGCGCGTGGCAATTGCGCGAAAGGCGGGCGCAAGTTTGTTTGTCTCCATCCACGCCGACTCCGCGGATGAACTAGCGGCACGCGGGCTTTCGGTGTACACCGTTTCCGAACAAGCATCCGACAAAGAGGCAGAAGCCCTCGCCGCACGGGAAAATAAATCTGACATAATCGGCGGTATGGATTTATCGGATGAACGGCCAGATGTTGCCGATATTCTCATTTCCCTCGCCCAGCGCGAAACTAAAAATAATTCCGCGACCTTCGCTGATCTATTGGTGATTGCGCTAGGCAATAAAGTCCGCCTGCTGCCTAACACCCACCGCTTTGCGGGTTTTGCCGTCCTCAAAGCCCCCGATATACCATCGGTGCTGGTGGAGGTTGGCTTCCTTTCACACCCAGAGGAGGAAAAACAGCTAAAATCCAAAGCCTACCGCGACAAGGTGGTCGAAGGAATAGCAGCGGGAATTGATGATTATTTTAGTAAGCGTAACTTCGCCGATATAGGCACAAAATGAAAAGTTTTTCCCGCGCGATTATTGGGCTTCTTGGTTGGTTATTTTCCATCGGCTTTACGCTGTCGGTGATTGCGGGCGCGGTGGGGGTGATGGCGTATAACCATTACAATAAAGACCTGCCTGACTATAGCCAATTGGCAAAATATGACCCAGCGACACTAACTCGGCTTTACGCCGCGAACGGCAAATTGCTCGCCGAATATGCCACAGAAAAGCGCGTGTTTGTGCCGCTGCCCGCCATTCCCAAACTGGTGCGCAACGCCTTTTTATCGGCAGAGGATAAAAATTTTTACGAACATACGGGCATTGACTACACGGGTTTAGTGCGGGCAGTGCGCAATAATATTGTGAATTACGGGCAGGGAAAATCGCTAGTCGGCGGCTCAACTATTACGCAGCAGGTGGTAAAAAATTTTCTGCTTTCCAACGAAAAATCTTTTGAGCGCAAAGCCAAGGAAGCCATCCTCGCGCTACGCATCTCGCAGGTTTATAGCAAGGATAAAATTCTGGAATTATACCTAAATGAAATTTATCTTGGGCTTGGTTCTTATGGCGTTGCCGCCGCCGCGCAGAATTATTTCAACAAGTCGCTGGACGAGCTGACTATTGAGGAAGTGGCTCTGCTGGCGGCTGAGCCGAAAGCCCCCGCCCTTTATAATCCGCGCAAGAATTATGACGCTGCCAAGGAACGCCGCGACTGGGTGATTGCGCGAATGGCAGAGGACGGACATATCACGCCAGCGCAGGCGCAGATTGCCATTGCCTTGCCCATTGTCCTGCGTGAGCGCGACGCGGCGGATGTCACCCGCGCCGATTTTTTTGCCGAGGAAGTTCGGCGCACACTTTCCGAAATGTATGGCTCAGAAATTCTTTATGGTGGCGGCTTGGTGGTGAAAACCACGCTAAATCCAACATTTCAAAGCTTTGCCGATAATGCTCTGCGTAAGGCGTTGATTGACTATGACAAGCGGCGTGGCTATCGTGGTGCGCTGCATCATTTCGCCCGCAATGACGAGTGGAAAACAGGGCTTCCCGCGCTCATCAAAGAACATAGCTATCACATACTCACCAATCAAAAACTAGCGATTGTGAACTCAATAGATGCCGCAAAAGCTGGGCTATTATTCGCCGACCACAGCAACGGAATTATTCCACTTTCCGCGATGAAATGGGCGGCAAAAAAACCCGCCGATATACTCAAAATTGGCGACGCGGTTTTGGTGTCCACCCTATCAGAAAAAGAAAAAACCTATGAACTCGCGCAAATTCCCGAGGTAAATGGTGCGCTGGTGGTGCTTGCCCCACACACGGGCAAGGTGCTTGCCATGTCGGGCGGCTATGCTTACGGCGGCAGCGAATTCAACCGCGCCACACAAGCCAAACGCCAACCGGGTTCAGCGTTCAAGCCCTTTGTCTATCTGGCGGGTTTGGAAAATGGCTTAACGCCCGCCACCAGCATTTTGGATGCGCCCGTCTCCATGTCACAAGGAGCGGGAATGCCCGCGTGGAGTCCTGCTAATTATCATAATGAATATTTGGGTGAAATCACCATGCGCATTGGGCTGGAAAAATCGCGCAACACTGTTACCGTCCGCCTCGCTCAGATGATTGGGCTAGATAAAATTTTGGAAATTGGAAAACGCTTTGGAATTTATGACGACCCACAAAATAATTTTTCCATCGTACTGGGAACAGCGGAAACGACGCTCCTGCGCCTTGCGAATGCTTATGGGATGATTGCTGGTGGCGGCAAAAGAATTTCGCCATCACTCATAGAGCGCATTGACGACCGCCACGGCAGAACCATTTACCGCCGCGACACCCGCGAATGCGTTGGCTGCGTGGTGAGTGAAACCTCCACACTAAACCCAGAAACTGAATCGCCAATCTTAAATGATGACCGCGAGCAAATCGCCGATCCGCGCTTTGTATATCAGCTAACTTCCATGCTGCAAGGCGTGGCAACTCGCGGAACGGCGGCGCGTTCAAAAGAAATTGGCAAAATCGTAGCGGGGAAAACAGGCACGACCAATGATAGCCTTGATACTTGGTTTGTGGGCTTTTCGCCCGACCTCGTCGTTGGTGTATTCGTCGGCTATGATAAACCGCGCACGCTTGGCAAAAAAGAAACGGGCGCGTCCGTCGCCCTGCCCGCTTTTATTGATTTTATGAAAAACGCCCTCGCCAATACAGACGATAAAGCCTTCACCATTCCCGAAGGCATTGAGCTAGTAAAGGTGGATTTGCATACGGGAATAGCTGTTGCCAGCGGGCAGCCAGCAGGCGCAAGAGTGATAGACGAAGCGTTTGTGGTTAAAACGCCAGAAGAGGAAAACGCCGCAACCATAAACCCGCCCGATGCAAATGCAGAGCCGCCAATTGTGAACCCGCTGCCAGAGGATAGCCATATCGAGGAAACGCCAAAGCCACCTTCTTCTGATGGTGGCGGGCTATATTAGCATTATAATTCAATATATTAATACATTTCATCCACAAAACTGCGTATAAATGCGTTATTTCACTGGAAATATTGAAAAATATGGTGCATAAAGGCTCACTTGATTTTTTGCACCCTATGGAGTTCATGCTGGACGACATCTTGGCATGATGAAATGGGAGTGCGTGTGTTTAATTAATATTTGAGTGTTGAGTGTCGAGTGTTGAGTGTAGGGGAAACCACACTCTAAACTCCAAACTCCACACTCCAACGACGAAGGAGTTGCTACGATGTCGCTACAAGCTAAACAAGAAACGATAAAACAATTCGCAACCAAAGAAAATGACACTGGTTCGCCAGAAGTTCAGGTTGCCTTGCTAACTGCTCGCATCAACCATTTGACGCAGCATTTTGCCGAACATAAAAAAGATCATCATTCGCGCCGCGGGCTTCTAATCATGGTTGGTCGCCGCCGCCGCTTGCTTGATTATGTAAAGAAAAACGATTTCGCTCGTTATGATGCGCTGATTAAGAAATTGGGAATTCGTAAATAAAGTGCCAGTGCTAGTGACTAGTGCTAGTGATTTTTTTCACTCCACTGGTCACTAGCACTAGCCACTTACCACTAAAATGAACAGGAAGAGAGATATACAAAATATGTTTAATGTAACCAAAAAATCAATTGAATGGGGTGGTCGCACACTAACGCTGGAAACTGGCAAAATTGCCCGCCAAGCTGACGGCGCGGTTCTTGCCACTTATGGAAACACCGTTGTGCTTTGCACCGTGGTTTTTGCAAAAACGGCGAAGGCGGATATTGATTTTTTCCCTCTTACTGTTAATTACCAAGAAAAAGCTTTTGCCGCGGGCAAAATTCCGGGTGGGTTTTTCTAGCTCGAAGGTCGCCCGACCGAGAAAGAAGTTCTCACCTCGCGCCTTATTGACCGCCCGATTCGCCCGCTATTTCCGAACGGTTTTTACAACGAAACACAAGTTGTTTGCACCCTGCTTTCGCACGATATGCAAAACGACCCTGACATGGTGGCTCTCGTTGGTGCGTCGGCAGCACTCACCCTTTCTGGCGTTCCTTTCATGGGGCCAGTTGCTGGTTGCCGCGTTGCTTACACGAACGGCGAATATTTGCTAAATCCAACGCGTTCTGAATTGCTGGACAGCCAGCTTGATCTAGTAGTTTCAGGCACTGCTCGCTCTGTTCTCATGGTGGAATCAGAAGCACAGGAACTTTCGGAAGAAATCATGCTGGGCGCGGTTAGCTTCGGTCATAAAGAAATGCAACCTGTAATCAATATGATTATTGAACTTGCTGAAGCAGCAGCCAAAGAACCTTGGGATTTCCAAAAACCCGACGATGCGGCGCTTGCTGCTAGCGTTCGCACACTTGCGGAAGCTGACCTTCGCGCTGCTTACAAGCTTATGGGCAAGCAAGATCGCTCAACCCGCCTAAGCGAAATCAAAAAAGCCGTAAAAGAAAATTTGATGGCGGCGGGCAACGACGAAAAAGCTATCGGCAATCAACTTAAAAAACTGGAACAAGACATTGTCCGCACCGATGTGGTGAACAGCAAAACCCGCATTGATGGTCGCGGTCTTGCTGATATTCGTCAGATTGTTTCTGAAGTTGGTGTTTTACCAATGACACATGGCTCGGCACTATTCACCCGCGGCGAAACGCAAGCAGTGGTGGTTACCACCCTCGGCACTAGCCAAGACGAACAGGTGATTGACGCGCTGGAAGGCGAATACCGCGAAGGCTTCATGCTGCATTACAACTTCCCGCCTTATTCTACTGGCGAAGTTGGACGCATGGGCAGCCCTGGTCGCCGCGAAATTGGTCATGGCAAGCTGGCTTGGCGTGCAATTCGCCCGATGTTGCCTAGCAAAGAAGAATTCCCATATACCCTGCGCTGCGTTTCCGAAATCACCGAATCTAATGGCTCGTCGTCAATGGCTACTGTCTGCGGTGGAACTTTATCGTTGATGGATGCTGGCGTGCCGCTAAAACGCCCTGTGGCGGGTATTGCGATGGGCTTGATTAAGGAAAAAGCTGGTTTCGTGGTGCTGTCTGATATTCTGGGTGATGAAGATCATTTGGGCGATATGGATTTCAAAGTGGCAGGGACAACCGAAGGTATTACGGCTCTGCAAATGGACATCAAAATTGATGGCATCACCGAAGAAATCATGAAAGTGGCACTTGAACAAGCGGGCAAAGGTCGCCTGCATATTCTTGGCGAAATGAACAAAGCCCTTTCTGCACCGCGTGACAGCGTAGGCAGCACTGCGCCGCGCATCACCAGCATGAGCATTCCGAAGGATAAAATCCGCGAAGTGATTGGTTCTGGCGGTAAGGTTATCCGCGAAATTTGCGAAGTAACAGGCGCGAAGGTGGATATTGAAGATGACGGCACAGTGCGCATCGCCGCTACCAGCGAAGAAGCTGGCAAAAAAGCTTACGACTGGATTTACTCCATCGTGGCTGAGCCAGAAATCGGGCAAATCCACAACGGTAAAGTTGTGCGTATTGTTGATTTCGGCGCGTTCGTCAATTTCTTTGGCGCGAAAGACGGCTTGGTGCATATCAGCGAACTGGCCGATTACCGCGTGAACAAAGTTGAAGATGTGGTGAAAGAAGGTCAGACCGTAAAAGTTAAAGTTATGGATATTGACGGTCGCGGCAAAATCCGCCTTTCGATGCGCGTTGTGGATCAAGAAACTGGCGCGGATATTTCCGACCAAGTTGCTGTGCGCGAGAAAAAACCTGCATAAATAAAGTTGCGAGTTACTAGTTACGAGAAATCTTTACTAGTAACTCGTAACTAGTAACTAGTAACTTTATTTATGCTTCAAGACAAAATTGCGGCTGCAATATGGGCAGGTGATTTCGCCCTTTTCTTCGTCAATATGCAGATATACTTTCGGATGCCCAACAGCTCCGCCGCCGCCATCACAAACAACTTCCGCAGAATTCACCATAATAGTTTCAAAATCACTCATATCTTTTTCCTTAAATATAGTTAACCAACAAAATGCCTAAGCATTTTGACGCTGCCTACGGCGCGGAAAATCGCGCTTTCGGCTTGCGATTTTCATAGCTGATTAAGCAGTTATATGCTTAATCAGCTATAATCAGTCATTAAAAATAAAATTTGGCCCCGATTTCCGCACCACTTCTTTTACTGGTTCAGGATTTACAGGCTGCCTATTTACCAGCTTGCTATCCAAACGAATAATCTTTGCTTGCGGCTCAAGCTTACTCGCCGTCACCTCAGCCGCAGATGCCATAACCATTGGCTCTGGCGCTTGACTTTGCGGCTGTAAAACGCTGCCAGCATCCACAACTTTTATTTCAGGCTTCACAATAATAACGCCGTTTTGTCTGGTTTTATTGCTATTTTGCGCGACAGAAATATTCTTTGCAGATTGCGACTTATAGGCAGATATTTCCTTGCCTTGCTGCGCTATATCTATGCGTTTTGGGCGTTGCGGTACGCTAGCTGCCGCGCTCATATTGTTTTCGGCGCTCGCCATATCCCGCAGCCCATTTACCGAGCTATCAGGCACATTAAGCCGTGCCGAGCGCAATTTATCAACTATCTTAAACCAGCTATTATACACCAGCCCAACATATTTGCTTCCAAGCTGCGGCGTTTTGGAGTGGTAATCACCAGCCGCTTGTTTCCATGAACCTTCCTCTTGATATAACTCCCGCAGGAAACTCGCCGCATAAGCAACATTATTTTCTGGCTCAAAAGCCTGCGAAAGCGAGCTAAAAGCGTGCGGGTGATGGTATAGATTAACCTGCATACAACCAACATCCATGCTCTGCACACCGCGAGCGCGGAGTTTTTGCGCAGCCATCATCGCCTCTTCTTTGCTGTCAAAAAAATAGCCTTTGCCCTCGGCGTTGATTGTCCATGGCCATGGCAGCTTGATTTTCAAGCCATCATGATACCTTCCAGACTCGGTCGAGGCAATGGCGGAAAGCAAATGCGCTGGGATGCCATATTGTCGTTCATAGCGTTGCAAATGGCGGGTGCATAGCTTCGCCCCCTCAATCATCGGATCTATGCCCTGCGCGTAAGCCGCTGGCGCATATCCGCCACCAACCAACGCAGCCAACAAAGACACCCGCGCAATGGAACTATATGTTGTTGTTTTTATCATTTATTTGCTTTTCTTTTCCTGCCTTAGCTAGGCAGATTATCCTATAAAATCATATATTTTGCAAATCATTTAGCGGTTTTGCCTATTTGTCCAAATTATTCCCATAATTTCTTAGCCATTGAAACATTGCAGCCGTCAGCAACGAATTGGCTATAATCAGTTGCAGGAACTCCGCCGTTACAGTTAATGAGTACGCCAACTCTACCAGATGATGGGAAGCCATCGTCTATTTTTTGGTCAATGCTCATCGCCGCCATTGATGGAATTTTTAGAGTTCTAGGAATACCACTGGCTGTATTCCAACCAAACATATAGTGAAGTCTATCCGTATAATCTTGGTTATTAATATACACCAACCCTATTATAATATTTGTTCCATGTTCAAAGTTGCTAGGAATGAATATACCCCCATTCGGTGACCAACTATCTAGGCAATGAACTACCATACCACCACCCCATATATCATGTGGTAATGATGGTAGATTTACATTATGAGCCCATGTTCCCGGAGTTGGTCTATTGTCATAGCTGCCTATACCAGATGACATTATATGAAGAAACACCTGCGGTGCTTCTGTTAATGGCTGCCAATTTGTGGGAATTCCGTTGTTGCATCTTCCTATACCCCCAGGTGAGCCGATAGTCCCGTCTCCATCACCATCATAAATGGTATAGCCAGCATAAGTTGATAAAAATGTGGTGGCATTTGTGCAATCCCCTGACAGGCAATTATATTTTATTTTGAAGGTGTTGATTTCCGTTTCAAGTTTTTCCAGTTGGCTTATTTGCGCCCGCACTTCCGCCGCTTGTATCAAATCTTTTCCCAACAAAACACCACCCGCCAGAAGTCCAATTATTACGAGGACAATGGAAAGTTCAACGAGGGTGAAGGCGGATTTTAGGCTTGTCCCCGCCTTGCGCTGGGATCTTGAGAAAAATCCAATTGCTGAAATTGTAACTTCAGATCCCCGCGCAAGGCGGGGATGACGACCGAGAATTACTTTAACTTTGCGCTTGACAACCAGCCACAAAACGCAAAATTTTT
>SXRF01000104.1 GCA_005792635.1 Rickettsiales bacterium | reverse complement strand
GGGTGCAGAAATATAACTAGACAGCTTGTAACAGTTGAATTGTGGCGCGTCCATATTTCCTTTTAAGAGTTACGGAAAAAACGGCGGGTATTTCAACTATTTCTTTACTATCATGCTCAATAACTATCAGGGCGTTTTTTGCCAGCCATCCGCCATTATGTAAAGATAAAAGCGTTGGTGTTATTAAATTTTCAAAATATGGCGGGTCAAGGAAAACAAGCGAATATTGTTTGCGGGCGCGGGGCAGCTTGCTGGCGTCGGATTGGATAAACTCCACCGTCGCTGTTTCGCCCATGCGCTGAGCGTTATGGCGAGCATTAGCAAGAGCCTCACGCGCACCATCGACAAATGTCGCGCTTTTTGCTCCGCGTGACAAAGCTTCCAGCCCAAATGCGCCAGTGCCGCAGCATATATCAAGCACGGCGCGTCCGATGACGCTATGCTCGTCTTCCTCGTCGGTCATGTGGTTTAGTATGTTAAAAATTGCCTCGCGGGCGAATTCCGATGTCGGGCGAACCTTGCCGCCTGCGTCTTTTAACAGCTCTATACGCCGCCCTTTATGCTTTCCAGAAATTATCCGCATAAAGCCCCTACCCCTCTGGTTGCGCGATTTTTTCTGGTGTTTCACTCCAACCTCCACCAAGGGCGCGGATGAGCTTGATGGTGGCGGCGAGCCTTGCGCCGCGGGTTTGAATTAGTGCGCGGTTGGCGGCGAGCATATTGCGCTGCACCTCCACCACTTCAAAATAATTAGCGTCACCTTGTTCATAGCGTTTTTGCGTAAGCATATTAGCGTTTATGGTGCTGGTGGCGGCGATTTCCTGCTGCGCGGCTTGCTCGGCAAGGGTTTTTTGCTCGGAAAGCGCGTTTTCCACATCGCCCATCGCCAGCAAAACTTGCTCGCGGTAAGTGGCAACGGCTTCGTTATAGGCTGCATCCGCCACATCTATTTGCGCGAGAGTTCTGCCACTATTGAGCAAATTAAGCGCGAGCGCACTGCCCGCCGTTTGCCCAATCGCCCAAGAACGGCTTGACCATTTGAAAATATCCGCAAGCGAGGTGGACTGCGTTCCGCCGCTGGCTGTGAGCATCAGGCTCGGGAAAAAGGCAGTTCGCGCCACGCCGATGCGCTCGTTGGCGGCTGCCATATTGGCTTGTGCGCTGGCTATATCTGGGCGACGCTCTAAGACCTCCGATGGAATACCCGCAGGGATAAACGGCGGCGCGACACTCGCCAGCGGCGTTTCCGCAAAATGATATTCGGATGGATTTTTGCCCAACAAAATCGCCAGTGCGTTTTCCAAAACGCCGCGCTGCCTATCCAGAGTTAACAATTCCGCTTTGGCATTTGCAAGGTCGCTATCGGTTTGGCTGACTTCCACCTCACTCACACTACCAACAGCAAAGCGTTTTTGCATTATGCGCTGCGCCTCTGTGCGGATGGTAACAGTTTCTTTGAGGAAGGCTCGCTCGGCATCAATAGCCTGCAAGGAAAAATAATGCTGGGCGACATCGGCTTGCAAGGCTAGTATCGTGCTGCGGTAGAGCGCGTCCTCTGCATCTGCATCAAAGCTCAATGCGTTTTCACGGTCACGCACACGCCCGAATAAATCCACCTCATAGGATGCTACGGCGTTTGCTGAATATAGCGTATATGGTTTTAGTTGGCTTGGTGGCGCAGAGCTGAAAGGCGCGTTGCTGGTGCTTGCTGATTTGGCGTGGACAGCGTTACCGCCAAGGTCAATATTGGGCAATATACTAGCGGCATTAGCGCGAACAGTGGCGCGGGATTGCTCCACCCGCGCAGCGGCGGCTTTTAGAGAATTATTTTCGGCAATCGCCTGTGTTTCCAGCTCGTTCAAAGTGTCATCGGCAAAAATTTTCCACCACTGCCCGCGATCTTCTTTTTCCAAAGAAACGGCGGGTTTCCACTCACCTTTCACTTCTTCTTTCTTGTCATCTTGCGGTGCTGCTTGCTCCTTAAATTCCTTTGGCAAAGCCATATCAGGCACAGTAAAATCAGGAGAAAGGCTGCAAGCGGTTAGTATGCTGCCACCACAAACTATTAAAAATATTTTTTTCATAACTTCGGCACCTCGGCATGGGCGATTGGGTGTGGGTTAGCGGAGTGCAGCGGCGTGTAGTTTATGCTGCGTAAAATCACATAAAACACAGGGGTTAGGAATAGTCCGAAGAAGGTCACGCCGAGCATTCCCGAAAATACAGCAACGCCCATAGCGTGGCGCATTTCCGCGCCCGCACCCGTGGAAGTCACCAGCGGTATTACCCCCATGATAAAGGCAAATGAGGTCATAAGAATTGGGCGCAAGCGCAGGTGGCTTGCCTCAATCGCCGCTTGCAATGGCGACATGCCGCGCAGCTCCAATTCGCGGGCAAATTCCACAATCAGAATGTCGTTTTTACACGCTAAACCAACCAAAACAAACAGCCCAATCTGCGTAAAAATATTATTATCACCACCAGAAAGCCACACACCAATAATCGCGCTGAGCAGGCACATCGGCACAATCATAATCACCGCCAGCGGCAAGCGCAGGCTTTCATATTGCGCCGCCAGCACCATAAACACCAATAGAACGCAAAGCGGGAAAACGAGGATAGCCGTGTTGCCCGCAAGGATTTGTTGATAGGTTAGTTCCGTCCATTCATAGCCCATGCTTGGCGGCAGGGTTTCTTGCACAATTTGCTCCAAAGCCGCCTGCGCCTGCCCAGTGGAAAAGCCGAAATTCGGCTCGGAATTTATATCAGCAGAGCGATAAGAATTATAACGGTTAGCGCGTTCAGGGCCGTAGGATTCCATGACTTTTACCACACTGCCCAGCGGCACCATTTCGCCCTTCAAATTACGGGTTTTAAGGCTAGCAATATCGGAAGCATGCGAGCGAAACGGTGCATCCGCCTGCATATAAACGCGGTATGTCCGCCCGAATTTATTGAAATCATTGACATAAGCCGAGCCAAGATACACCTGCATCGCGTCAAAAACATCATTGATATTAATGCCCAGTTGCTTTGCCTTACTGCGGTCTAAATTCACATATAATTGCGGGCTGTTAATGCCAAACAGGCTGTAAGTTTTCCACGGGTTAAGCACAGGGTTTTCGCGAGCCTTGCCAAGGATGGCGTTCACTGTTTCATTCAGCTTTTCATAGCCAGCATCGCCCTTGTCCTGTATTTGCAGCTTGAAACCACCAGTTGTTCCCAAGCCATGCACAGGCGGCGGAGGCAAAATGGCGATAAAGGCTTCTTCAATCGCGCCGAATTGCGCGTTGAGATCGGCGGCAATGGCTTCACCCGAAAGCTCTGGCGATTTACGCTGCGAAAATGGTTTTAGCGGAACAAAAACAATGCCCGAATTTGAACTATTGCTAAAGCCAGCAATGGAAAGTCCGGGGAAAGCCACCGAGCTTTCCACCCCTTCATGCTTCAGCGCAATGTCTGACATCCTGCGGATTACGGCTTCTGTGCGCTCCAAACTCGCACCATTTGGCAGTTGCGCGAAACTAACCAGATATTGCTTGTCCTGCGCTGGCACATAACCCTGCGGCACGACGCTAAACATAAACACTGTGAAGCCAACGAGCGCGAGATATATAAACATCATCAAGCTTTTGCGTTTTATTGACTTTTCCACACCAAAAGAATAGTTTTGTGAGCTGCGCTTGAAGGCAGCGTTAAACCAAGCAAAAAAACCACCAAAAACCCTATCCATGTATAGTGACAACTTATCCTTGGGCGCGTCGGGTGCTTTAAGCAACAGCGCAGCTAGTGCAGGGCTTAAAGTCAACGAATTAAAGGCAGAAATAATGGTGGAAATGGCGATGGTCAGCGCGAATTGCTTGTAAAATTGCCCAGTAAGCCCACTCACAAAGGCAATCGGCACGAACACGGCAATTAGCGACAGTGCAATAGCGATAATCGGCCCGCTAACCTCGCGCATGGCTTGATAGGTCGCGTCCCGCGCCGTCATACCATGCTCCATATTGCGCTCAACATTTTCCACCACCACAATCG
>SXRF01000103.1 GCA_005792635.1 Rickettsiales bacterium | reverse complement strand
TTTTTCCACCTGCGGTAAGCGTTGCTTGCGAGCCAAAGCTGTTTTTGCTGATTTTTTTCACACTATTCTCCATGTACTTGATATACTTAAAACGACCATTGTAAAACTAAACGATATAGTATTATTGGTAAAGTATTAAAATTTCGTTAGCGCGAAAATATTTATACCATTCCTATTTTTTTTATGGCACAAGGCTCGCATGAAACTAATTTCCTCTATATCTGGTATTATCCATAATTATGATGCGTTTCTCCTTGATTTATGGGGGGTTGTGCATGATGGGGCGCAGCTTTATGAAGGTGTGCATGAAACAATTTCGCGCTTAAGGGCGACTGGTAAAAAAATCGTTTTTCTGTCAAATGCGCCGCGCCGCGCCGCAAGGGCAGGGGCGGTTCTCAGCCAGCTGGGCATCGCGCCGCAGCTTTATGACCATATTGTGACTTCGGGTGAGGTGGGGCATGATTGGTTGGTTTCTGGGCTAGTTTCTAGCAAAGCACCATGGGGGAAACGCTATTTTTTCATTGGTGCAGAAAAAGACGAAGATTTGCTGAAGGACACAGATTTTGAATGGGTGGATAATTTGCAAGATGCGGATTTTATCCTCAATCTCGGCTTTGGAAATGATGAGCAAACCTCGGACGATTTCACACAAATTTTGCAGGAAGCACGTGAGTTAAACCTGCCTATGCTTTGTCTTAACCCCGATATTGAAGTGATAAAAATAAGCGGTGAACGCTTCCCCTGCGCGGGTGTTATTGCGCGAAATTATCAGGAAATTGGCGGAGAAGTTACTTGGTTTGGCAAGCCTTATACGGCAGTTTATGAGCATTCTTGTACATTGCTTGGCGACATTCCTAAACAAAAAATCCTTGCCATTGGTGACGGGTTGGAGACCGATATTCTGGGTGCGAAACGCTTCGGCGTTGATTGTGTTCTGGTGACGGGCGGAATACTGCGCGGAAAAACCATAACCGAGATTGAAGAAATTTGTATGCGGCTTGCCGTTCGTCCTAATTATATTGTTCCGCGCTTTGCTTAGGTTCTGCCCATTAATTCTACTATAGCTTGCTGCAAATGGCAGTTTCCTGCGCTTCCGTTGCTCATGTATAAAACATACACTGCGCTACGGTTCTCGGAAACCACCATTTTTGCTACGCTCTAGCGAATTTCTGGGCAGAACCTAGAACCTGTTCATAAACTTGTTCTTATAACCTGCCCACATTACAAAGAATATAGCAGGTGAAATTGTTCAGGAAGTGGAAAAAATACAAAAATACAAAAATAAAAAAACAGCGTGTGTTTTTATCAGTGAATTAAGTAATATCAAAGGCTTATTTCAAGAACTTAAAGTAAAAAACGGTACTTTTAGGGACAAAAAACCCCTCAAACATGCCGATTTTCACCACTTAAGTGCAGAGCCTAATTCTTCCTAAACGAGCAATGCAAGCCTGATTTGCTGTTGCGGGCGAGGAGTTGGTCTAGCTTATTAGTTTCCAGAATAATTTCCCATCCAACAGGGGAAAAAGTGTCAGGATTAAAGACATTTTCGGCAAGAAGCGGGTTGGTTAGGGCTTGCGAGAAGGCGTCATTGGCGACCATCGCCGTTTGCAAATCACCCATCATCGCTCCATAAGAGCGATCCTCGGCATACATTCCCACATACCACTCCACCTTATCAACTGAGCCGTAAAGCTTTTTAAGCTCGGCTTGCAGCGCGGGATTTTTGGTAATGTCGGAAAAATCTTTCGCCGCGGGCAAGCCAAAACAAACGCGATATTCGTTATAGCTGCGAAGCTGGAATTTGCGCGTATAGGCGACATTCGCCGCCTCAATCGGGAATAGGAAATTCGGCGTGTTATATAGCCCGATTTGCCCAGCGTGCTGCGCGGAAAAGGCACTCATCATTTTGCCGATGCCGCTTTCAGTGAGCAGCGCGTTGTTATACATATAGTCATTAAACGGAACTTCGCCGCTTGGCACATTGAATTTGTCAGGGGTTAGCGCGTGCCAGCGATAGAGCAAGTCAAACTCAATGGTCATCCAGTTGTTGCGATACCATTTTTTGTTGTAGGAAACGCTTGGGTCAGCTTTCAAATTAATTGTGGAGATATGGGCGATATAATCCTCCACCACGATTTTTATCAATATCACAATCAATATATTGCGCGTGGTTTGAAAAATTCGTTCATCATCCCAAGTCGGATAGGCTTTTTCCAGAATGCCCGCAACGCGGTTATGCTCGCGGATAAAAAGCGTGTTCAGCGTCGCGTAACCAAGGGTGGAGTTGGCGCGTTCCGTCCCCATGGCAAAAAGATTTGCTTGGCGTTTTTCCGCTTCTTCTGGCGTAAGCCCCAGCGGAATTGAGGTGGTTTTTGGCCCCCAAACGATTAGCTTTGAGAATTCTGGCTTCTGCACACCATTTTCAAAGGCATAAGGCGGGTATTCCTCGCCGCCGATTATCTGGCTTTTCATTCTACCACCAGTTTTCGCCCGCAACTGGTCGGTAATCACTGGGTGCAAGCCATAAATCTGGCATAAATCAATTTCATGATTGGAAGTGTTTTTGCGGTTATCAACTGGGTCAGTACGCAAAAAACCATCAGTGAACCACTGCGCAAAATTCATGAACATCGCGCTGCTGCGCGTGCAGGGGATCAGCTCTTTGCGGCGAAACAACTCGCCAACTTGCGGCAGCGGAATGTTATTCACAAAATCGCTATAGCTTTTGTCGGCGACTGGTAAATGTCTGCCTGTGAAGCTGCGGTCGGTGAGTGATTGCCAGCTGGTGTATGGCGCAAAAAGGCTGAACGGATGCGGGCGGGCGGCGGTGCTGCTGGCGAGCCTGTCAATCACCAAGCGGTTAATCGCGGGGATATTCAGCGCGGAATTTTTTATTTTCTGAAAGGTTTGTGGAAAATTTTTCCCTGCAAATTTAATAATCCCACTCAAAATATCGCTCATAAGCCCCTCAATAAAAACTTTTGTAAGTTGTAATTGTGGGATAATATATCGCATTGGTTTGAAATCAATGGAAAATTTATAAAACAAACGCAGCCATCACAGGCGCATGGTCAGAGGGTTTTTCCAATGCGCGGAGAGATTTAACCACGCGGTAATCAGAAATTTTATCGGCGGCTTGCGGCGAGATGAGGAGGTGGTCAATCCGCAAGCCATCATCAGCGGCAAAGGCATTCGCTCGGTAATCCCACCATGTGTATTGTGTGGTGTTGGCACAAGAAACTAGTGCCGCATCATAAACGCCGAGATTTGTAATTCTGCGCCATGCTTTTCGCACCTCGTCATGTGTTAAAACGCTGCCTTCCCACGCTTTGGGATTATGCACATCGCTGTCGCTGGGCGCGATATTATAATCACCGCCAATAACCAAAACTTCCTGATACGCCAGCAGAGTTTCAACATGTTTTTGCAGGCGTTCTAAAAAGCGCAGTTTATAGGCGAATTTATCGGAAGCGACTTCATTGCCATTGGGAACATAAACCGAGGCAACGCGCAGGGCGGTTTTGGGCAGTGACACTACAGCTTCGATATAGCGGGCGTGGGTGTCGGTTTCCTCGCCATCAAGACCGCGCTCAACATCCGCCATCGGAAATTTAGAAAGAATAGCAACGCCGTTATAGGTTTTTTCGCCGTAGATGGCGATATTATAGCCGAGGTCTTCAATCTCCATGGCGGGAAAAACATCATCCGTGCATTTCAATTCCTGCAACAAGACAATATCAGGCTTTTCTTCGCGGAGGAAAGTTAGCAGATGCGGCAAGCGGGTACGCACCGAGTTCACATTCCAAGTGGCGATGGAAATAGTCGTCGCGCTCACAAGGCTACCGAGAAAGAATTACCGCAACCGCAGCTGGCGGTGGCATTAGGGTTTTTGATTTCAAAGCCAGCCTGCGCGAGATCTTCCGCATAGTCCAGCACTGCGCCCGCAACCAGCCCGAGCGACACATCGTCAATCACCGCCTGTGCGCCTGCATTTTCAACAATAATGTCGGTTTTTTCAGGGGCAGAATCGTCAAGCGCAAATTCATATTGAAAGCCAGAGCAGCCGCCACCCTTAACGCTGATGCGAAAGCGCAAATTGGGGTTTTGTTCGCGCTGCTTTAGCGTGTTAATCCGCGCCGCCGCGCTGGGCGTTAGTGAAAATTGGGCGGTGGTTGGTGCGTTCGTTTCCATGCGCTTATTATGGAATATTTTTATGCACTCCGCAAGTAGCAAGTCTACTACGAAATGAAAACGCCGTAGCTTTTATTAGCTTCGATAATCGGGGCGATAACAAATTGGATATTGCGATCCAAAATATTGATATAGGTTTTTGCATCGTCAGCATCGGTTATTAGACGAAAATATGAGGCTAGCCAGTTGTGGTTAGCGCGGGTTTTGCTGTTGTGTAGTGCGGTTAATTTGCCCGCCACCGCCTCGTCAAAATAAACATCGGCATAATCACGCACTAGGCTGCCAATATCGGTGTATTTTGTGGTTTCTGGATTATTGTTTTTAGCTTTTTTATCGAGTTCATTGAGGTTTATCAGCAAAATTTCATCAATCTTTTTATTTAGCTTGTGGCGAGTTCCCAGAATCAAATCTTGCGACAGCCAAGATTTCGGCTCTTTTCTGATATTCACCGCTTTTATACTCATCGCGCTGGATCGGAACATTGTTGCTTCTCGGACTTTTGTTTCTGGGGACTTAAAAACTCTACTCCCGCTTCAAATCTGCTTGCAATAAAGCTTCGGCGAAATGCTCATGTACTAGAGTGTACACTGCGCTTTCGCCACTTCATTGCTTCGCGCTTTTTTGCGGGAGCGAGTTTTTAGAAGTCCCCTTCGTGATTAATGAATTTTTATTAAATTAACTATTTGTTAAGTATTTGTCAATGTGTATTTTGAAATTTTTATTATTTCCGTGCTGTGGCGATATTTTCTGTTTTGTAAATCGGCCATTGATTGTTCAGAAGGGCGGAAACGCTAGAGGTTCGCTTGCCATATAGCTCGGAATACATCCAATAATTAGTCATTACCTGCAACACATAAAAGCGCGTGGTGGAATAGGGAATACTCTCCACAAACAACAGCGGGTCATCGTTATAATCAATTTCTTCCTGCCAGTCTTTCAGCCGTCCCGCGCCTGCATTATAGGCGGCGAGCATGTAAAATAAATTGCCATTCACCAGCCCATTATTTAGCAAATGCGCGACATAGCGTTCGCCAAGCGTGGTGTTGGTGTTCGGTTCGCTGGCGTGTTCGCCAGTGTTTTTTCCTATGTTTTTGCTCTTCGCGCTTTGCATGATTTTGGCAGTGTTTGGCATTAGCTGCATCAGCCCAAGCGAGCCACCAACGCCAATCGCCGAGCTGTTAAACCCTGATTCTTGGCGCATTAGGGCGTAAATCAGGGCAGGGTCTATGCTGAAACCACCTTCTGGCTGCCATTTGGGAACGGGGAATTTCAGCGCGTCCAGCTGCCTGTCGTCGCTTTCAAGCTGGTTTGCCATGCTTATTTGCACAGCAGACAAGCGCAGCTGGTTTGCCAGCGCGAGCAGGGCGAATTTCTCTGGCTTTTCCGCCGCTGGAAATAGCTGGCGCATCGCCGTTTCGGCTTTTTCATTCTGTCCAGACTGGGCAAGGGCGATAATCCGCCGCACCTCGGATTTTTCAAGCAAAGCCGCCATATCGCGCTCGCTAATCGATAGTTTTTGCGTGTCCAGCTCTAGCGATTTGCCAAGCTGCTTGCGGGCAAGTATGCCATAAAAAACTCGTGGCTCGCGGGCGGCTTGTGCCAGATATTTTGCCGCACTGGCGGAATTACCAAGGGCGGATTGCGCCCGATGTGCCCAGAAATTCGCCGCCGCATATTGCCAACTAGAAAGTTCGCCGTCTTGTTTGGCAAGTTCGGAGAACAGCTTGGCAGCCTCGGTTTTATTGCCTTTTCGCCATGCGTCCAGCCCATTTTGCCAGATGGCTAGTTGCGAATGATTATCATCTTCAAAGCGTAAATCCTCGTTGCTAGCGTCGCCGTAGCCAGTAAGGCGGCGTGGTTTTTCCACCGCGCTGAACTTCGTCGCCAGCGCAGGGAATTTATGGCGAGCCAACTCCACAAGCTTATAAGCCTCTGGATGATATGAATAATTCTTCAGCCACAAGCTGACTTCCTCCGCCGTGCTATCATAGTGACGATGAGTATAACGCTCCAGCAAAATGTCGGGAAGGAGAATATCGTCGGAGAGTTTTGCCAGATATTCATCCGCCTGCGCCCAGTTTGCCGCTTTTTGAGCGCGGAAAATCTGCGCGTAGAGCTGTATATCGTTTTTGGAAAGGGAGGGTGTGGATATAGCGGTTGCGTTGTCGCTGGCACGCAGTGCAAACGAGGTGTAGTCGCTCTGATAATTGTTGTGGAGGGAGTAAATTGACCCAATAGCCACGCTCAAAAACAGAGCCGCACATACGGAGATTATTGTGGATTTGCTATAATATCCACGCACAAACCGCAGGCAATATGTCAGTTTCCTAAACATAAGGCGGGGACATGTAGCATAATCAAAGCTGCTCCGCAAGTGTTTTTTAATGATTTATTAATTAACGGTAATGATTTTTTGGGGTTATCCACAGTGGTGATGTTTTTAACCCTATGATTTTACAAAAATTAACAAATTTATCCCCGTTTTTCACAAACTGACTTTGGGGATAAATTTTCACTTATTTTGGGTTGTGTATTTATAAATTCAATTTATGAGCAATAGAATTTTCTAGTTTTATAGGAAAAGGTGTTTGAGGAGTCGTTCCGTTACATTGAATAGGACTATGACCTATATTTATCTCACTTATTTTCAAATTAGATAACAATGCAGAAAACAAAGGATGTTCTATTGCCTTTGGTAAGGCAGGGTCATCTACAGCCCTTCCTAGTTGCAAATTAGGTTCTGTAAAATATGGATTTAATAAATTTTTCCAATATTCAAGCGGAAAATACTCCCTTTCATTATTCTTAAATTCTTCTTCTAATTCGCCCGCATTTGCAAAAATCTTCCTGTTTCCTTGTTTGTCAAACAGGATATAACCATCATATTTTTCTCTGACTACTGGCTTAGAAGACCCTACAAAACCAAACGACATATATTCTCTAGTATCTTTTCTTATTGAATAGACTTTAACATTGTGACCAAGAGATTTAAGAGCATCGTCCAGTATTCCATTTGTACCAATTTTTACACCTAACAATTCTGCATCTCCATCAGAAAAACTGCCTACATGATCCTCGCCAACAATTAACAGGTTATTTTTACTAGAAAAAGATGAAATTAAAAGAGACATAGGTATATCTGTATCTTTTCCACCATTTTTTACATATTTATTGACTGTTTCTGAGATTTGCTTGGTAACTTCTGAATCTTTATAGCGTTCTATTATCTCCAGTGACTCTTTCTCTAATTTAGACTTCTCAGATTTTTTTCGCTCCAATCTAGCAAGTTCCTGCTCTGCACCAAACAATTCACCTTTTCTATGTTCATCAGCATTAATAGCATCTATTTCTGTTTTAATAAAATTTATTTGCGTATCATAGTATGGTATGTTTTTTTCTTCATTAATTTTCTTCAGTCTTTCTCTTAAATAGCTCATAGGTTCTTTATTTTCACGCTCTGCATTTATCATGCCTCTTGTATCAAATAAAAATACATAAATATTTTTCTCCTTCGCTTTTTCGAACAATTCAACATCTTGAATAGCAAGGTCTTCGTATTCTGCAAAAGTAATACCTTTAATAGCAATTGTTAACTCTCTTTTTGAAATTTTACCTTTATAATACGCATCTACAACACCATTTAACATTGAATTAATTTCCAGAAAAACAGATGTATTACAATCCGAATTCTTGATGCGTTCTAAAGCCTCCATTCTGGCAGAAGAACTGGTGTGGTCTTCCGCCAAAATAGTTATATCTCCTCGTTGTGTTTTGATTTTTTCAGACATAATTTATTCCCTATATTTATAGAATTTTATCACATTTCAGTTAAGCGTTTGTTAATGCAAGAAAAACCTAAAAACCGCAAAATATAGCTTAAAAATCAATGTCAAGCACAATATCTAGTATAAAAATAAATTTATAGGGTTGCATTACCAATTTGTAATGTTAGAGTTTTATTCCATTAGCCAAGTGGTCATCCTGCGGACGGCATTAAGCCGTAGCGCAGGATCTTAAAAAACAATAGATCCTGTGCAGCCTTACGGCTCACAGGATGACAAAAAAGGAAGCAAAACATGCGTATTGAAAGACACTTCACCAAAGCCAGCCAGAAATCACCTTATGATGCTATCAACTTCAAAAAAGTTGATGTGGTGATGAAAAACCCCAACGGAACGGCGGTTTTTGAGGCTTTGGGGACGGAAGTGCCTGAGTTCTGGTCGCAGGTGGCGACTGATGTTCTCGCGCAGAAATATTTCCGCAAGGCTGGCGTTTCTGCTGCCTTAAAAAAAGTTGAAGAAAATACTGTTCCAAGCTGGCTATGGCGCAGCGTGCCAGACGATGCGGCTCTGGCGAAGCTGCCTGAAAAAGAGCGAATTGTGGGCGAAACTTCGTCAAAACAAGTTTTTGATCGTTTGGCGGGTGCGTGGACATATTGGGGTTGGAAAGGTGGCTATTTTGACACCGAAGAAGACGCGAAAGCATTTTACGACGAAATGCGCTTTATGCTCGCCAGCCAAATGGCTGCGCCAAATTCCCCGCAATGGTTTAACACTGGTTTGCATTGGGCGTATGGCATTGATGGCCCAAGCCAAGGGCATTATTTCGTTGATGCGGAAAGCAAAAAACTCACCAAATCAAAAAGCTCGTATGAACGCCCACAACCACACGCTTGCTTTATCCAAAGCGTAAGCGACGACCTTGTGAACGAAGGTGGAATCATGGATTTGTGGGAACGCGAGGCGCGTTTGTTCAAATATGGTTCTGGCACTGGTTCTAACTTTTCTGACCTTCGCGGTGTTGGTGAAAAGCTTTCGGGCGGCGGCAAATCCTCTGGGCTTATGAGCTTCCTTAAAATTGGTGACCGCGCTGCGGGCGCAATCAAATCTGGCGGCACAACGCGCCGCGCTGCGAAAATGGTGGTGGTGGATATTGACCACCCAGATATTCAAGAATTCGTGAAATGGAAAGTTATTGAAGAACAGAAAGTTGCGGCGATTGTGACAGGTTCTAAAATCTGCGCGAAAAACCTAAAAGCTGTGATGGAAGCTTGCAAAATCGGCACGGGTGACTCTCGTTTTACGCCGTCAGACAACCCCGCCCTTAAAAAGGCAATGCGCGAAGCAAAGAAAAACCTTGTGCCTGAAAATTATATTTTGCGCGTGGTGGAATTTGCAAGACAAGGCTACACGGAAATTGAATTCCCAGAATACGACACTGACTGGGATTCGGAAGCGTACCTCACCGTTTCGGGGCAGAATTCCAACAATTCGGTGCGCGTGACCAATGATTTTCTGGAATCAGTGGAGCATGGAAAACCTTGGCATCTGCTAAATCGCAAAGACGGCAAAATCAGCAAAACCATTTCCTCCAAAGAATTATGGGACGAAATCGCCTATGCGGCTTGGGCGTGCGCCGATCCGGGGCTGCAATATGACACCACCATCAACGAATGGCACACTTGCCCAGAATCTGGGCGCATTCGTGCGAGCAATCCTTGCTCGGAATATATGTTCCTTGATGATACGGCTTGCAACCTTGCCTCTATCAACCTCCTTAAATTCAAAAAAGAGGACGGAAAATTTGACATAAAATCCTTTGAATATGCGGCTCGTTTGTGGACTGTGGTGTTGGAAATTTCAGTGGCGATGGCGCAGTTTCCGTCTAAAGAAATCGCGCAGCTATCTTATGAATATCGCACGCTGGGTCTTGGTTTTGCCAACATTGGCGGGTTACTGATGGCGACTGGCATTCCTTATGATAGCGACGAAGGTCGCGCAATTGCGGGCGCAATTTCGGCGATTATGACGGGGATTTCCTACGCTACCTCCGCGGAAATGGCGAAGGAACTAGGCGCGTTTGACGGCTACGCTAAAAACAAAACTCACATGATGCGCGTTATGAAAAATCATCGTCGCGCAGCACTTGGGGTTGGTCATCCTGTGGGTGGCGCAGCCACAGCACAGGATCTGTCTCGTTCTTCTAAAGATCCTGCGCAGCCTAAAGGCTCGCAGGATGACAGCTACGAAGGCTTATCTATTCTTCCTGTGCCTCTCGACATTGCCCATATTGAAGATAAAGCTTTGGTGAAAGCTGCGAAAAAAGCTTGGGACACGGCGATTATGTGGGGCGAAAAATATGGCTATCGCAACGCGCAGGCCACCTGCATCGCGCCAACTGGAACGATTGGGCTGGTTATGGACTGCGACACCACAGGTATTGAGCCAGATTTCGCGTTGGTGAAATTCAAAAAACTAGCAGGCGGTGGTTATTTCAAAATCATCAACCAGCAAGTGCCTCCTGCGCTGCGCTATTTGGGCTACACCGAAAAGCAAATCACCGACATCACCAACTATGCGGTGGGTCGTGGAACGCTAAAAGGTGGCAATGCCATCAGCCACGAAGCATTAAAAGCCAAGGGTTTTGACGATAACGCGCTTGCCACCATTGAAAAATCTTTGGCAAGTGCTTTTGAAATCAAATTCGCTTTCAATAAATACGCACTTGGTGAAGATTTCTGCAAAAACAAACTGGGCTTTACCGATGCTCAGCTAAATGATTTCTCGTTTGATATGCTGGCTGCCCTCGGTTTTTCCAAGGCAGAAGTGGAAGCGGCAAACGAGTATTGCTGTGGCACGATGACTCTGGAAGGTGCGCCGCATTTGAAAGAAATTCACTTGCCTGTGTTTGACTGCGCGAATCCGTGCGGGAAAAAAGGCGAGCGTTTCCTTTCTGCTGAGTCGCACATTCGCATGATGGCAGCGGTGCAGCCATATATTTCGGGGGCGATTTCCAAAACCATCAATATGCCAAACAGCGCAACGGTGGAAGAATGCAAAGAGGCTTATTTGCTATCGTGGAAACTGTGCCTCAAAGCCAACGCTTTGTACCGCGATGGGTCAAAACTTTCGCAACCGCTTAATTCTTCTATCATCGCCGAAATTGAGGACGACGAGGAAGACGAACAAGCAGCATATCGCGCTGCCCGCCAACCGCAAATCGTGGCGGAGCGCATCGTTGAGCGCATTATTTATGAGTCGCAGCGCAGCAAACTGCCAGAACGCCGCAAAGGCTATACCCAAAAAGCCAGCGTCGGCGGGCATAAAGTTTATCTTCGCACTGGCGAATATAACGATGGCAAGCTCGGCGAAATTTTTGTGGATATGCACAAAGAGGGCGCGGCTTTCCGCAGCTTGATGAATAATTTTGCGATTGCGGTTTCAATCGGGCTGCAATACGGCGTTCCGCTGGCAGAATTCGTGGATGCCTTCACCTTCACCCGCTTTGAACCATCAGGCATGGTCGAAGGCAACGAAGCCATCAAAATGTCCACCTCAATTTTGGACTATATCTTCCGCGAGCTAGCGATTTCCTACCTCGGGCGCAACGACCTCGCGCATGTGGATTTGAGCGACACCCGCTCGGACACTATCGGGCGCGGCGAAGGCGACTCAACCCGCCCAAGCGACCAGCCAGACCTCTTCGCCAAAATGACCAGCAATGGTTTCGTACGCGGGCAGCTTTATGTGGTTTCTAATAATAATGTTGGTGGTAGTGTGAGTGGTGGTGTTGGCGGAGCAGTTTCAGGGAATCTGGCACTGGCAGAGGACAACCACACGGTGGCGTATCTACAGACTGAACAGAATAATGTTAATGTAAAAGTTGGCGTTTCTGTGCAAACCAAGGCAGCCAACTCCACCAGCGAAAAAATCCGCGAAGCCCGCGCCAAAGGTTATGAGGGCGATGCTTGCCAAGAGTGCAACAATTTTACGCTAGTCCGCAACGGCACTTGCATGAAATGCGACACTTGCGGAAGTACGAGTGGGTGTAGTTAGGAGAATAATATGAAAAGGATAAATCTTAATGTTATATATGAGCTTGGTGGAGCTATATCTCCACTAACTCGTTATAACTCTAGCACGCAACTTTCTACGGAGGTTTGGAATCTTTTTGTTGTTCATGGTGCTTTGAATAATATAAAAAATAGCGAACTAGAGCTTAGGCTAAGTAGAAATGCTGTTGATATGCTCTACACCACGATACAAGAAAAAATAATGCCATTTCTTGGAAAACCAGAATCAATAGAAAGCTATTTACATTGGACGATACAAACACAGGCAAATACATTGCAAACTGTATTGAAGGAAGAAATAGCAAGTCTTCATACTTATTTTGTATCTAGCAAAACAGACTTTAATACTAGATCTTTAGTGGAATCAGCTGATGACGGTTTTACGGACTTTATTCGTTCTATATTGAATTATGATATAAAACTTGAATGGAATCAGGCTGGCAAATGTTTAGCATTTGAACTTTCTACTGCATCAGGTTTTCATTGTTTAAGAGCTGTAGAGTTATCTATACTTTTATACTATGAAAACATCACGGGCAAAAAAATGCCAGTTCCTGATAATAAACGAAACTGGGGGGAGTATATTAAGCAATTAAAGGATGCTGGAGCAAGTGAAAAAATTACTTCTATACTAAGTCAAATAAAGGATTTGCACCGAAATCCACTTATGCACCCAGAAGATACTCTTTCATTAGATGAGGCAATAATTTTATACAATCTTTGTAAGTGCTTCATAAGTAGCTTATTTCACAATGTTGAAAAAAAGGTTGTTTTAGCATTAGCTGCAAATAACAACTAGGCAGAAAAGAGTTTTGTTGGGAGTGAATCTAGGAAACACTCCCATCAGTTCATCACCAAAAAGAGGTAATAAACGAACTGCAATTTGTTTCTATCAATCTCTTTTTGGTGGTGCAACCTATTTTTGGTTTCCTAGGTAACCGCCATTACAAAAGGAGATTTTTTATGGCTACTATAAAGATAGGCAGAGATGCTAAAAATGGACAATTTATTCCTGTAAAAGAAGCAGAAAGACGAAAGTCTACTGCAATAGTGCAGAAAATAAAAATTCCATCACAAAAAAAAGGTAAGTAAAAAGAAAAAGGGAGGACGAAAATCCTCCCTTTTTTCTTTCACTATAACGCTTGAAATAATAATAAAAATCATCCTATATGTTGGGTATGACGAAATCTATAAACTCGTCATTGCGAGGAGCGTAGCGACGCGGCAATCCAGTCTTTTTGTTTCTGGATTGCTTCACCTGCGGCTCGCAATGACGATGAGTGCGTTTATAACCTATCGATGGAAGAAAAAATATGGCATGGGGCGATAAGGACAATCAGAATAATCAAGGGCCTTGGGGTGTGCGTCCGCCGTCTGGTGGCGGTGGTTTTGGTGGTGGCAATAAGCCAACTGGCGGCGGCGGCAGTGGCGGCGGTAATAAACCGCCAGAGCAAGAGATGGAAGAAGCCCTGCGCAAAATGCAGGAAAAACTGCAAAAACTATTCCCGAAAGATGGCAATAATGGCGGCAAGGGCGTCGCGCTGATTGCGGTGGTTATTGGCTTGTTGTGGCTGTCATCGGGTATTTATTTTGTGAAGGCAGATGAGCAGGGGGTGGTGCTGCGTTTTGGTGAATATACGCGCACTGCTGGCTCTGGGCTTAACTATCATCTGCCATATCCGATTGAGACGGTGAAAACGCCGCGTGTTACTGCAATCAATAAAATAGAAATCGGCTATTATTCTGGCGGTTCGGCGGCGCGTAAAAGCAACAAAAACAGTGATTCTTTCGTGCCTGAAGAGGGGTTGATGCTGACGGGGGATGAAAATATTGTTGATGTGAATTTTGAGGTGCAGTGGAAAATTAGCAACGCGCCGAATTATTTGTTTAATGTTCGCAGCCCCGATGAGACGGTGAAAGCTGTTTCCGAAAGCGCGATGCGTGAGGTGATTGGCAAAAATCAGATTGCGACAGTGCTTGCCGAGGGGAAATTACAGGTGGAGCTGGGGACAAAAAAACTCATTCAGGAAACGCTGGATTCCTATAATGCGGGGATTGAAATTGTGACGGTGAATTTGCTCAAAGCTGACCCACCCGCGCAGGTTATTGACGCTTTCCGCGATGTGCAAACGGCGCGGGCGGATTTGGAAACTTCGCGCAACCAAGCCGAGGCGTATCGCAACGATATTTTGCCAAAGGCTCGCGGGCAGGCGCAGCAGATGATTTTGGAAGCGGAAGGCTATAAGCAGGAAGTAATCGCAAGGGCAGAGGGAGAAGCCTCGCGCTTCTCGGCGGTTTATAACGAGTTCAAGCAAGCCAAAGATGTGACCAAAAAACGCATTTACTTGGAAACTATGGAAGAGATTTTGCAAGGCATGAATAAAATAATCGTGGAAGGCAAAAACACACAAGGAGTTCTGCCATATTTACCACTGCCAGAGCTGAAAGCGAAGCAGGACAGCACAGCGGAGGCGAAATAATGAAAAAATCAAGTGTATGGATGGTTATTGTGGTTGGTGCGTTGTTTTTGTTCAATGCTTCGGCTTTTATAGTGGAGCAAACCGAGCAGGCACTTATTTTGGAATTCGGGAAACCTGTGCGGGCGGTGAAGGATGCTGGCTTGCATTTCAAAACACCATTCACCCAGAATGTAGAGTTTTTTGACAATCGTTTGATTGATTTTGATGCTGAACCGAATGAGGTTATTGCATCGGATCAGAAACGCTTGATTGTGGATGCTTTTGTTCGCTATCGTATCACTGACCCGCTGCGTTTTAAGCAAACGGTGGGCAATGAAGCGACTATGCGTAGCCGTCTGAATTCTATTTTGGAATCCAGCCTGCGCCAAGTGCTTGGCAGTGTTCCGCTGTCGGAGGTTTTATCGGAAAAACGCTCGGAAATTATGGCAGATATAAAAGATATTGTGAACGCGCAGGCGATGGGAAAAAAGCTGGAAGGTGACGCGGGCAATGCAACCACTGGCGGCTTTGGCATTGAGGTGGTGGATGTGCGGATAAAACGCGCTGATTTGCCACCTGCCAATAGCGATGGTATTTATAAACGGATGCAGACCGAGCGCGAGCGCGAGGCGAAGGAATTCCGTGCCAAGGGGTCGGAAGATGCCCAGAAAATTCGAAGCCAAGCCGATAAAGAGCGCACGATTATAATCGCCGAAGCCAAGAAAAAAGCGGAGATTACCCGCGGTGAGGGCGACGGCACGGCAACCAAAATTTTCGCCGATGCTTTCGGGCAGGATCAGGATTTTTTCCAGTTTTACCGCTCAATGCAGGCTTATAAAAAGACGCTGGATAGAAAAGACACCACGATGATTTTATCACCCGACAGCGAATTTTTGAAGCTGATGGAAAAGGGTTCTGCTTCTCCCGCTAGATGATGAAAATTTTTCTTGCCATTGCTGCTCAAATATATTTAATCATAGCGAACTAGGAAATTTTTTCCCCTTGTTAACGGATTGTAAATCTTTCCGCGCTAGAGTTTGCTGATACCAACCTAAGAAGTAAGAAGGAATGCCGTATGGAAGCACTTATGGACTCTATGAACAATTTTGGTAAAGCCAGAGTTGGAATTATGGTTGGTGTTGCGGTGTTGCTTCTTGGTTTTTTTATGATGATGGCGTTTCGCATGTCCAGCGCGGGAATGTCGCCGCTCTATACTGGTCTTAGCATGGAGGACAGCGCGAAAATCGCCGAGGAGCTTGACAAAACGGGAACTCCTTATGAAATTTCTGCTGGCGGGGCGCAAATTTCCGTACCTTCAGACCGCGTCCTTCGCCTACGCCTTACCATGGCGGAGCAGGGAATTCCTTCTGGTGGGTCTATTGTTGGCTATGAAATTTTTGATCGCTCGGAAAGCTTTGGCAGCTCTAATTTCGTTATGAATATGAACGCTCTGCGCGCGCTGGAGGGTGAGTTAGCGCGAACCATTGCCTCGCTTAATGGAATTGATACTGTGCGCGTGCATTTGGTGATGCCCAAGCGCGAACTTTTTACCCGTGACAAGGAAAAACCCAGCGCGTCAGTTACCGTAAAAATGCGCGGCGGGAAATCGCTGGAGGCTCAGGAAGTGCAATCAATTACTCACCTTGTCGCCTCTGCTGTTCCATCGCTTGAGCCATCAAAAGTGACCATTGTTGATAATCACGGAAAATTATTGGCGCGAGGTGATGGCAATGACAGCGTGGGCGCGAGTGCTGGCAACGCCGCTGAATACCGCGTCGCTTATGAAACGCGCACCCAACAAACCTTGGAAGATTTGCTGGAAAAAGTAATCGGCACAGGCAAAGTTCGGGTGACAGTGGCAGCGGATATAAATTTTGACCGCACGGTGATTAACTCGGAAAAATATGACCCAGACGGACAGGTGGCGCGGTCGGTGCAGTCTAATACGCAAAAGGAAACGGCGCAGGATAAAGCAGGAAAAGACAGCGTCACCGTTGCTAATAATTTGCCGCAGGGTGCTGCGGGTGGCGAGGCTTCAACCGCCAGCTCAAAGGATAATTCCACCACTGGCGAGGTGACGAATTATGAGATTTCTAAGACTGTGCAAAATCAGGTGAAGGAAGCGGGAAATATCAATAAAATCTCCGTTGCCGTATTGGTTGACGGAACTTATTCCGAAGATGCGGAAGGCAAGAAAAACTACACACCGCGCACCGAGGATGAATTGAAACAACTTCGCGCACTGGTTGGCTCGGCGATTGGTTATGATGAAAAACGCGGCGATAAAATTGAGCTGGTCAATATGCGCTTTACCAACGACACGCTGGATACTGGTGAGACTTCGTTTTTTGAACGCTTCCGCCTAGAGCTGCAATCAATTGTGCAAACGCTGATTATCTCTGTGGTGGCAATACTTGCTATACTTTTGGTGTTGCGCCCAGCAGTTTCCAAAATGGTTCGGCAAATTCAAGCACCTAGCGAGCGCGTGGCGAATGATATGGCGGCTCTGGATGGTGGCGGGATGATGCGCTTGCCAAGCGGTGGCGGCGGTGATGTTGGTGGCGGTGGTGGCGGTTTTTCAGAAGCGGCAATGGCGGATGAGAAGCTGATAGATGTCGCAAATATCAAAGGCGGAATGAAATCATCATCAATGTCAAAAGTGAACGAAATTGTTGATAAATACCCCGAAGAAACTATGGGCGTTCTGCGGCAATGGATTATGAACAGTAAGTAGGGGCGTAGTCCGTAATTAGTAGGGCGTAGTTCGTTTTAAGGTGTTTTATGTCTATTAAAAATTACAAAGATTTAGATGTTTGGAAAAAATCTATGCGCCTTACCAATTTAATTTATGACCATACGCAAAATTTTCCGAAAGAAGAGCTTTTTGGACTAGCTAGCCAAATGCGCCGAGCGGCTGTTTCAATAGCATCTAATATAGCAGAAGGCAGTTTGCGTGGCTCAAAGGTTGAATTTGCAAGCTTTGTTGGTATTGCGAGAGGTTCGCTAGCGGAATTGGAAACACAGATAATAATCTCATATGATCGCAAATATTTTGATGAAACAATACATATAGAGCTTACAACTTTAGCCGAAGATATTAGCAAAATGTTGTTTAGGTTACTTCATTCTCTAAAAGCTTAAAACGAACTACGAACTACGGACTACGAGGTACGACCCAATGGCAGTAGCAAAAGACAATAAAGACGATTTTCGCAAGATGAGTGGGCCGCAGAAGGCGGCGATGTTCCTCATGGCGATTGGCGAGGAGACGGCTATTAAGCTGTTCGCGCTGATGGAGGATGACGAAATCCGCGAAATCTCCAACATTATGTCCAGTCTTGGGCAGGTGAACGCTGAAAATGTTGAGCGATTATTCCATGATTTTGCTGACCAAGTTTCCGCGTCGGGCGCATTGGTTGGGAATTATGATTCCACCGAGCGACTTTTGGTGAAAGCTTTGGGTAAAAACCGCGTTGACGGAATTATGGAGGAAATCCGAGGGCCAGCTGGGCGCACGACATGGGACAAGCTGGGTAATGTTAGCGAAGAAATTCTCGCCAATTTCCTTAAAAATGAATATCCGCAAACTATCGCTGTGGTGCTTTCCAAGATTCGCGCTGATCACGCCGCCCGCGTTCTCATGAACCTGCCAGAAGAGCTGACAACCGAGGTGATTGTGCGGATGCTTTCTATGGAGACAGTGAAAAAAGATGTGATGGACGGCATTGAGAAAACTTTGCGGATGGAGTTCATGAGCAACCTTGCTAAACGCCAAGCGACCGACAGCTTCTCGCTCATTGCCGAAATTTTCAATAATTTTGACCGCACAGCGGAAAGCAAATTCATGACCAAGCTGGAAGAGCGCAACGCCGAATCCGCCGAAAAAGTTCGCGCACTTATGTTCACCTTTGAAGATCTGCTTAAAATTGATGGAGCGGGCATTCAAACCTTGCTGCGTACTGTTGATAAAACTAAGCTGGGCATTGCGCTCAAAGGTGCATCGGACGCGATTAAAGAGCTGTTCCTTGGCAATATGTCGGAACGGGCGGGAAAAATTATGCGCGAGGAAATGGAAGGCATGGGGCCTGTGCGGATTAAGGATGTTGATGAGGCGCAGATGCATGTGGTTGGTGTGGCGAAAGACCTAGCTGGTAAAGGCGAAATCGTTATCGCTAGCGGCAGCGAAGAGGATCAGTTGGTGTACTAAGTGGTGTCAGTGTCGGTGGTCAGTGTCTCAAGGTTTTTATTAACCGACACTGACCACCGACACTGACACAAATTATAGGAACGAAGATGTTATTTGAACCACTACAGTTTAAGGAATTTGATAGCGCGGGCAGCAGCAATAAGGAGGCGCGTCCTAAGCCATTTGCCGCTAAAAAATTAAAAAATGATGAGCCACCACCTCCGCCGCCACCGCCAACCTTTAGCGAAGAAGAACTAGCGGCGGCAAAGCGCGATGCCTATCAGCAAGGTTTTTTAGAAGGTGTGCAGGACGGAATAAGGCAAACGCAGAGCGAGCAGGCGGATATTGAAAAGCTGCTGATGGAACGGCTGGAAAGTTTTGCTAGCAGCATAAACCCGATTTTTGAACGCTATAAGGCGCATTGCCAGCAGCTTAAAAATGATATGCCGCCGCTGGCTCTGGCGATTGCCAAAAAAGTGGCGGGAGAGGCGATTGCTAGCGACCATCTGGCGATTATTACCAGTGCTAGCGAGCAATGTGTGCAGGCGATGATAAGCGAGCCGCTGGTTACCATCACCATCCATGAAAATCTTGCGAATGTGATGACGCAGAAATTGCAAAAACTGGGTGCGAAAGTTCCAGCCACCGCGCATATTGAGGTGGTTGCCAGCGAAAATATTCCGCATGGTGATTATGTAATAGAGTGGAAAAACGGCAGTATTGAGCGCAGCACGGAAAAAATTTGGCAGAATATGGAAAAAGCTATCGCTAATATGTTGGCGATGCTGGCGAATGAAAAGGAAGAACAACTGGATTTATTAAATGGGATGACAAGATGACGGGATGACGGGATGACGAGATAGCAAAAATTTTTATCTAATCATCTCATCATCTTATCATCTCATCATCCGCAACCTACGGAGAACAAAATGGCAGATGAAGAAATTAGTGGGTTTGGTGATGGCGCGAGTGCTGATAGCCTTAGTTTAGAGACGGTATCCGACATTCCCGTTCAGGTGACGGTGGTGCTGGGGCGCACGACGATGCAGGTGAACCAACTTCTAAAGCTTGGACGCGGCGCGGTTATTGAGCTAGACAAAAAAGTTGGCGAACCAATTGATATTTTTGTCAATAACAAGCTGGTGGCGCGTGGCGAAGTTGTGGTGGTAGAAGACCGCATCGGCGTTACCATGACGGAAATTATTAAGGCGGATAAACACTGAGTGTTGAGTGTTGAGTGTTGAGTGTTAAAAAATTACTACACTCCAAACTCTACACTCCACACTCACGAACGAAGTGAGTTACTATGAGACTACTAATCATCGGCGAATTATACGGACAAATGGGAACGGCGAGTGCGATTGCAAAGTCGCGTGGGGCGCGGGTTTCGCATGTTGGCGATGTTGAGGCGGCGATGGACGCGCTGCGGGCGGGGCAGGGCGCGGATTTGGTGCTTATTGAAGTGCGCGAGGATATTGAAAAATTCGTGAATATGCTGGTGCGCGAACGCTTTAATATTTTGGTGATTGCTTGCGGGTTGGAAACGGATAAAGACGCGGCGGTGAAAGCCATAAAATCGGGCGCGAAGGAATATATTCCGCTGCCGCCCAATGCCGAGCTGATTGCCGCGGTGTTTGAGGCAATCGCCGAGGAAACCAAGTCTATTATCGCCGCTGCGCCAGCTATGCTCAAAGCCATAACGCTCGCTGATCAAATCGCGCCGAGCGATGCCAGCGTGCTGATAACTGGCGAATCGGGAACGGGTAAAGAAGTAATCGCCAAATATATTCACAGAAAAAGCAAACGCGCCAGCCACCCGATGATCTGCGTCAACTGCGCTGCGATTCCTGAAGCCTTGCTGGAGGCTGAATTATTTGGGCATGAAAAAGGTGCGTTCACAGGCGCGGTGGCGCGACGGATCGGCAAGTTTGAAGAAGCTGACGGCGGAACGATATTGCTCGACGAAATCAGCGAAATGGATATGCGGTTGCAATCAAAGTTACTTCGCGTACTTCAAGAGCGCGAGGTGGATAGGATTGGCGGCAACAAGCCTGTCAAAGTTAATATTCGCGTTCTGGCGACTTCCAACCGCAATATGCTGGACGCGGTTAAAAACGGCGCATTCCGCGAGGATTTATATTTCCGCCTGAATGTTATTTCGCTAAATATGCCCAGCCTTCGTGACCGCAAGGAGGATATAAAACCGCTGGCGGAACATTTTGTTGATAAATACTCCAAAGCTAACGGCGTTCCTGTGCGCCAGATTAGCGAGGCGGCACTTAGTAAGTTAACTAACTATGGCTGGCAGGGCAATGTCCGCGAGCT
>SXRF01000102.1 GCA_005792635.1 Rickettsiales bacterium | reverse complement strand
TTGAAGCGGTGGATTGTGCCGTCGTCCAAATTCCACGCGATTACCCCGCGGCAAGTTCCGTCCTCATCCATCAGCAAATCAGTGGCGAAATATTCAATAAAAAACTGCGCTTTATGGCGCAGAGCCTGCGTATATAGCGTGTGCAAAATCGCGTGACCAGTTCTGTCCGCTGCCGCGCAGGTGCGCTGCGCTGTGCCTTTGCCGTAATCGGTGGTCATGCCGCCAAAGGGGCGTTGATAGATTTTGCCTTCTTTTGTGCGCGAAAATGGAACGCCATAATGCTCCAGCTCAATCACCGCCGCCGCCGCATTTTTACACATATACTCAATCGCGTCTTGATCGCCAAGCCAATCCGACCCCTTGATGGGGTCATACATGTGCCAACGCCAGTCATCCTCGCCCATATTGCCCAGAGCTGCGGAGATGCCGCCTTGCGCCGCCACTGTGTGGCTGCGGGTTGGGAAAACCTTGGTGACACAGGCGGTGTTTAAGCCCGCCGCCGCCATGCCAAATGTAGCGCGAAGGCCCGCGCCACCAGCACCAACAACAACAACATCGTGATAATGATCAATAATTTTATAAGCCAATTTATTGTTTGTTGTCATATTGCTACATCCAGAAAATGAAGTTTTAGAACGGCAATTATGCAAAATGCCGCCGCCGCAAAGCAGAAAAAGCTATTGAAAAGTAACGCGAAATATTTAAGATACGGGCTGTGTATATAATCCTCAACCACCACTTGCAAACCAAGCTTGGCATGGAAAAACAGCGCGAACAACATAAGCACCATTAGCAAAGCGTTCACTGGCGAGGAAAACCAATGCGCCACCACAAAAACATTGGGCGACAACATAACCGAAACCACCGCGCTTAAAAACCACAGCAGCAAAGGAATAAGTGCCACCGCCGTTACCCGCTGAAACCACCAATGCGAAACACCAGTTTTTGCCGAGCCAAGCCCGCGAGCTACGCTCAATTTACTACGAAAATTCAATACATTACTATTCTTCATAATTATAAAATCCCCGCATTATGATAGGCGATAGCGAAAACTGCTAGACTAGAAATAATTGCACAAATTACCGATAAAACCCCAGTTTTATTGACGGTTGGAATATCAAACCCCTTGCCCATATCCCAGAAAAGATGGCGAATTCCATTGAATAAATGAAGGAAAAACCCAAAAGCCCAGCCAAAAAGCGCGAGCCGCCCTTCAACGCCAGATAAAAAATCGCGTAGCACTTGATAATGCTCTGGAAAATACGCGACAACGCAGATGAAAGCAATCAGGAGCAGCGTCCCAAAATACAGCATACAGCCAGTTATACGGTGTAGAATGGACAGAACCGAGCTAATTTGCGGGCGATAAATGGTAAGATGCGGAGATAGCGGGCGGGGAGAGCTGGACATAATTATAAGTTCCCATCAAATAATAAAAAACATGATAATCTGTATAACGCGGGCAGAAAAAAAATCTAGCATAAAAATAGCAAAAATAGCATTGTGTTTTTTTCTAGGCAGGTTATATTGCCTCTTAAGGAATACGGGGTGATGGTATTTGTCCTGTCGCGCTTCAGTAATTTGTTAGAAAGCGCGATGGTGGAGCTAAAAATGCTGTTGTTCTCGCAAGTTTTTTATTAATTTTATAAATTGTGACCTCACGGTTCTAAAGCTAGTTATACATCTTATGGGTTTGTTTTTTATAAGTTTTTCACCACATACTATTTCGCACCCCTTGTTTTTTCATGGGCGCGGAGGTGCTGATGCTTGTTCGTTTGAATGCTGCCTATCTGAAACTTAAACGCTGCTAGAATTCTGTGAGGCGACCAAAAAAGGAGTCGCCACATGGCTAAAAGAATGCTGATAGATGCTTTGCACGCCGAAGAAACCCGCGTTGCTATTGCTGATGAATCCCAGATTTACGATTTTGATTTCGTAAGTACCGCCAAAAAACAACTCAAAGGCAATATTTACCTCGCGAAAATCACGCGGGTTGAGCCGTCTTTGCAAGCGGCATTTGTTGAATATGGTGGGGGAAAACAAGGGTTTTTGCCCTTCGCTGAGATTCACTCTGACTATTACCAAATCCCCATTTCTGACCGTATTAAACTTATGGAAGAGATGGCGCGGGAAATTGAAAATGCCAGTTCAATTGATGATGCAATTGACGCTGTGGCGACTAGCGTCAGTGAAACTGAACATGCTGCTGAAACGCAAGAAGCTGATTTTACAACGGAAAATCAAACCACCAGTGAAGAAATCAAGGCGGGAGAAGAAGCCGAACGCCCAGCCTATCTAACCCAAGGCGCAATTGATATTTCAATCAGCGAAACCCTTCCTTTTGTTGAGTTAAGCAACGAGCTAGCCCCAGCAATTGAAACCATTGAAATTCCAACTCAAACCGCTGAGCAATCAGAAAATATTTCCGACAATTCGAGTGATAATTCAGCCTTGAATTCTAACGAAACCTCTGGCGATGCCGCTGTCAATAATGTCGAAGCGGCTGATGAAGCTGTGGAAAATGTTGAAACGGTTGAAACTGCTGCAATTGCTAGCAATGACAGCGATATTGCCCCAAATGATGAGGAACGCGAAAACCGCCACAAGCGCAATCTATTCATGCGTCGCTATAAAATTCAAGAGGTTATCCGCCGCGGGCAAATCGTCCTCATTCAGGTTATCAAGGAAGAGCGCGGCAATAAAGGCGTGTCGGTTACCACCTATTTGTCGCTGGCTGGTCGCTATTGCGTGCTGATGCCCAACTCACCGAAAGACGGTGGAATTTCTCGTAAAATCGCCAGCGCGGAAGACCGCAAACGCCTTAAAGCCATCTCCACCGAGTTCCGCCTCGCCGAGGGTATGAGCGTCATCATCCGCACAGCTGGCATGGACAGAACCCGCGCCGAAATCAAGCGCGACTTTGATTATCTGGTGAATTTGTGGAATGCCATCCGTGAAGACACCTTAAAATCCAACGCTCCCGCCCTTATTTACGAGGAAGGCGACATCATCAAACGCGCCATCCGCGACCAATATAGCAACGACATTGACGAGGTAATCGTTGAGGGTGAAACAGGTTTCAAATCTGCCCGCGAATTTATGAAATTGCTCTCGCCGAGCCATGTCGCAAAAATCAAGCAACACACCTCCCCTACCCCGCTTTTCTACACCTATGGCATTGAAGAACAACTGCTTTCTATGCATGAGCCAGTGGTAAAAATGAAATCAGGCGCGTATTTGGTGATAAACCCTACCGAAGCTCTTATTTCCATTGATGTTAATTCGGGCAAGGCAACGGGTGAGCGCAATATTGAAGAAACCGCACTACGCACCAATCTGGACGCCGCCGCCGAAGTGGCTCGCCAGCTGCGCCTACGCGATCTTGCTGGTTTGGTGGTGATCGATTTTATCGACATGATGGAATCGCGCAATCGCCGCGCTGTGGAAAAAATGCTCAAAGATTCCCTGAAAAATGACCGCGCAAAAATTCAGCTTGGGCGCATCAGCCCGTTTGGTTTGCTGGAAATGTCGCGCCAACGCTTGCGCCCGAGCATTTCCGAAACCAGCATGAGTGAATGCCCACATTGCCTTGGTCGCGGGATAATTCGTTCTAATGAATCCATGGCAATTCAGGTTATCCGCGCCATTGAAAAAGAAGCGGGCAGCGGCAATGCCGTTACCATTCGCGTAATTGCGCCACAAACCATCGCACTCTATATGCTCAATAGTAAGCGCGACGCCCTGCGCGAACTGGAAAATCGTTACAGCGTTACCATCCAGATTCTGATTAATACCGAGCTAACCGCTTCCGAATTCAACATTGAGAAAATCCGTAAATCACAGGGTGGTGAGCGCACAGAACGGGCGGACAGACCAGAGCGCAACGACAATGACCGCCGTCCGCCGCGTCGTGAACGCCCAGAGAGACAAGAGCGAGCCGAACGACAAGACCGTCAGCGCAATGTAGAAACAACAGCTTCCGAGCCAGAAATAGCAGGTGGTGAAGCGGTTGCGACAGAAGCGAGCGAAGGTGAAGGCGCACGCAGAAACCGTCGTCCGCGGCGTCGTGGCGGGCGCGGTCGTGATGCTCGCCCGAATAATAATGGCACTGTTGAAAATCAAAACAGCGATAATGTTATTGATTTTCCACAAGAAAATCCCGAAACTTCTGAGGCAAAACCACAAGAAGAAAACCGCCAACCGCGGGAAAGAGCGCAGGAAAGAACCGATAGAGGTCGTCGCAAATGGCGTGATCGTGGCGATGCGGCAACTGCGGAAACGAAGGCTGACGATGCGCCAACCCGCTGGGATGGTGGTGCGGCGGCGATGGTTGATGGAGCGGTTCTGCCCGCCTTTGCGACGGATGCTCGCCCTGCGGCGATTCCTGCGCCGCCAACCTATAAACCGTTTCATGACCATAAGCCAGAAACAGTGGCGCAGTCCACTGAGCCTGCAAAATCAGAGCCAGCATCCCCGCCAAAACGCGGCTGGTGGCAGAAGATGATCAGCTTGGACGATTAGAAAATATTTATAAAAATCCTATGGCTTGTCACCCCGCATTTATTGCGGGGTCTGGTTAAAAATAAGAGAAAAGCTATACTTTTCTTCCCAGATGCCGCAACAAGTGCGGCATGACAATAATGTGTCTGGTGATAGCCCAAAAGTGACCGTTATCAGCCCGCTGATAGCTGTATATGGACACAAAATTGAGCCGCTAGTTCACTGTAGACACCGCCTACGCGGAAAATATTTTGCCTGAATAAACCCGACATACAGCCCTAAAATCGGCGTTTTTTGTCCCTAAAAGTACCGCTTTTTACTTTAAGTTATTGAAATAAGCGTTTGATATTTCTGAATTCACAAAAATTATTTTCGGTATTTTTTGCATTTTTATTATGCCTTAATTTTTTTGCATTTTCCCACTTCCCGACCAATTCAACTGGATATACCATCGGAATGTGAACAACGAATATTTTCAAGGAGATTATTTATATGCGAAAAAAAATTAAGTGAGTGGCAATTCCACAATATGCCCATCACGATAAGCCCAGCCACAGCCAAGCCTTTTCGCTTCGTCATCACCGCGACCATATTCGCTTAGAGCATGAATTATGACAAATCCCTGCGCCTGTAATTTCTCTGTTTCCCGCGCATATATTCCGTCGCTAACAAAAATGCGTTTTGCGCGTTGTGGCTGTGGCAAAATATCAATGAGGTTTTCGACATATAGGGTAAAACCTGTTGCTTCCGTGTCCTCGCTCGCGCTTGCACCTTGAATTTTATAGCGACCACCGCGCCCAACTTCTGAGGATACGCCATCAACAAATATCGAAAAACCAATACCAGAATGATAGCCAGCCCCACGATTTTCCGTTGCATCAATGGTGATTGCCCAATCCGCGCTGCCCCGTGTTTTCAGAATATCAACAACTTGGCGTAAATCCGCACATTCCCTGCGCGCACTATCTGGCAAATCCAGCCGTTCAATCGCCGCCAGCGCGACTTCCGCCGCTCCCGCGCATTGCAACAAACCAATCAGCGTATCGCGGTATGAAAACTTCATAGCACGAATGCTGGAAACATCCTTATGCGCAATCGCGCTCAGTAAATCACGCAGTTGCCCTTCCTCCAACCTTTCCGCCGCCAGCAACGAACCAACAAGACTAGGCAGATTAAGATCAATGGAAATTTTAGCAATACCAGCCTTATGCAACGCTGTCGCTGCAACGATAATCACCTCGCCGTCCGCCTCCGCACTGCTTGCGCCAATCAGCTCAATGCCTGCCTGATGAAGTTGGCGGTTGTTTTTTAGCTGCTCGCCATTCATCCGCATAATCAGCCCGCTATAGCAAACACGAAGCGGGCGCGGCGCATGAGAAAGCCGAGAAATGGCAATGCGGGCAATCTGTAGCGTTATATCAGCGCGAATGCCCATAACCTTGTGGCTACTAGAATCCATAACGCGGAAAATCTGGCTGCTAAGGCTGCTGCCCCTGCCCGCCAGTAAATTGTCGCTATATTCCAGCAATGGCGGCGAAACTTGCTCATAGCCATAGCTCTCAAAAACACTGAGCAAAGCGTGTGACAACTCCGACTCCTGCCGCGCATATGGCGGCAAAACATCATAACAACCAGAAGGCAAAAGCGGCTTAACCATACAACATCTTTCAATTTTAAGCTATTCCAGCCAACTAATAGCCAAAAAATACTTATTAAACAAGCATTCTCTTAGGTTATGTTGAGTAATTCTACTAATAGCTTGCTGCAAATCGCAGTTTCATGCGCGTGCCAAAGCTCATGTACACAAAATCCACAAGTGGGATTTTGTTTTTTAAGGAACAAATCCCACTTGTGGATTTGTTACATACACTCCGCTACGGTTCTCGGAAACCACCATATTGGCTTCGCCGCCCTTCGGGTCGCTTGCGCCATAGCGAATTTCTGGGCAGAATTTAAATCTAACCGCTGCTTCGCATCAGGCAAAAGAAAAATGTGCTGGTGCATAAATTCGTGTGATAAGATACAATTGAAGCAAAAAAAACCAAACAAGAGATCTACTCAAAAACGATCAAATAAATCAACCTTACGGTCCTAAAAGATGATGACTTGCTAAAGCTGCTTTCGCTAGATATAAATAGCGCAATTATAAAGTGGCATAAGGGAACAAAAATATGGCGTGGGTGTGGGATATTAAGATTACATTTCTGTTACTAAAAAAAGGAACAGGAAAAACAACTGATATAAAAACTGCGTAAAAAAGAAAAATATAAAGAAACCTGCTGCCAAGAAAATAATAAAAAATGCTAAATAAACAAATTGTTAAACGAATTATAGATATTTGCGGTGCAGTGGTGGGGCTAATAATTCTAAGCCCTGTTTTGCTGGCAGTGGCTATTATAGTGCGCCTGACTATGGGCAGCCCTATAATTTTTACCCAAATCCGCCCGGGATTAAACCAAAAACCATTCAAAATAATGAAATTTCGTAGCATGAAAAATGCAATGGATGATAGCGGAAAACCACTAAGTGATACTGAGCGACTAACAAAATTTGGCGAAATAATGCGCGGACTTAGCCTTGATGAATTGCCTCAACTTATCAATATATTAAAAGGCGATATGAGCATCGTTGGTCCGCGCCCTTTACTCTTTGATTTTTTTCCATATTATAGTGAAATTGAAATGAGAAGACATGAGGTTAAGCCTGGAGTTACGGGGTTAGCACAAGTCAACGGACGTAACAATCTCAATTGGGACGAACGCCTACAAATGGACATAGAATATGTGGATCATTGGAGCATCTGGCTGGATATAAAAATCATTCTGAAAACTGTTCTAGTGGTTTTAAAGCGTGATGGCGTAAAAACTGATGGTCATGCAACATTTTTACGGCTAGATGATTATCGGAAGAATAAAATATGATTTACATCAAGGTGTTTTGGTGAGCATAACCCAACTAAAAAAATGGCTAAAAATCCAAGATAAACTGTGGTTTACAGGCTACATTGCAACCATTGTCTTGCCATTTGGTTTGATTTTTAATCGCGGAGTTGCAGAAGCTTGTGTTGCCATAGTTGGCGTAACGTTTTTAGCAACCTCTATTCGCGACAACAAATGGAACTGGCTATGTGATCCAGTCACAAAAATTGGGTTGCTAGCATGGGTTTGGCTGTTGTTTGTCTCAATTTTTGCACAAAATATTTCAGAATCTTTTGGCGTTTCGATAACATGGATACGTTATCTTTTGATTTATGCCTCACTTAAGAATTGGATTTTAACTCGTTCGGATGCTATTTGTAATCTTGGTAAAATCTTAGCAATTATATTACTTTTTGTGATTGTTGATACTCTATGGCAATATATTTTTGGTGTGTCTATAACTGGGAATTTGCGAGATATTAGCGGACGACTTACAGGACCACTTGATAATGTAAAAGTAGGAATTTTTATGGCAAAAATGCTGTTTCCTATTATTGGCATATATTTGTTTTTTGCTTCTGTTAAAGAAAATAAAATAGAAATCATAGGCGGTATTTTTTTGTTGATTATGTCAATATCAACAATTCTTCTAACTGGCGAACGCACCGCCTTTGCCAGCACAATGATATCTCTACTTGCAGGAGCTTTTTTGCTTGCTATTACTGAAAGAAAGCTAACTAAAACCATATCTATGGTTGTTTTCATAATAATTATTGAATCTATATTTCTGCTTAAAACTCAAAGCCATGTGCAAGGGCGTTCACATCAATTTTTTGATGTGATTTCCAACTATTTAGCTTCGGAATATGGACAATTGCAAAAAGCAGGAATTATTATAGGCTGGGAACACTTGCAAACTGGCGCAGGACTAAAAGGATTTCGTGAACTTTGCCATCAATTATTTGTTTCTGGCGTGATAACCACAGAAAATTTGCATCCGCATAATTTATATATAGAATGGTTTGCAGAAACAGGTATTATAGGGTTTTTGTTGTTTACAAGTCTAGTTTTTTGCCTTTTTTATAAAACATTTAAGGCATTCTTAGCAAGCAAAGGAATAGAACGATTGCTTCCCATATTTGCCATCTCAACACTAATAGTAAATTTCTTTCCTTTCATGCCTACACAAAGTATTTTTTCCAACTGGTCAGCAATTCTTTTATGGTATTCAATAAGTGTTGCTATGGCATCAATGAATGTGATAAGTGAAAAAGAAAATAAAAGAAAATAATATAACTTTCAGATAATACAGAATGAAACTTTCAGAAATAAAACTTGCCATTATAGGGTTAGGATATGTCGGTTTGCCACTGGCTGTGGAGTTCGGCAAGAAGCGTTCAGTCATTGGTTTTGATATTAGTAGTGTGCGTATTACTGAGCTAAAATCTGGGCATGATCATACGCTGGAAACTTCACAAAACGAGCTTAAAGAAGCTAAATTACTAACATACACCATGAATATAGAGGATTTGCGCGAGTGCAATTGTTTTATCGTAACAGTGCCAACGCCCATTGATGAGTATAAACGCCCTGATTTAACACCACTTATCAAAGCCAGTGAAACCATTGGCAAAGTGCTTAAGGCTGGTGATATTGTGATATATGAATCAACAGTTTATCCCGGTGTGACGGAAGAAGATTGCGTGCCGATTCTGGAGAAGTTATCAGGGCTTAAATATAATGTGGATGGTGGCTTTTATTGCGGATATTCGCCTGAACGCATTAATCCGGGGGATAAAGAGCATAGAGTAACCACCATTAAAAAAGTCACTTCGGGTTCTAATCCGCAAATTGCTGATTTAGTTGATGATCTATATAACGAAATTGTAACTGCTGGAACACATAAAGCTCAATCAATTCGGGTAGCAGAAGCAGCAAAAGTTATTGAAAACACCCAGCGTGATTTGAACATTGCGCTTATCAATGAGCTTGCGATTATTTTTAATAAAATGGGCATTGATACCGAAGCGGTTTTGCAAGCTGCGGGTAGTAAATGGAATTTCTTGCCATTTAGGCCGGGTTTAGTCGGTGGGCATTGCATTGGGGTTGATCCATATTATTTGACGCATAAAGCACAGGCGATTGGCTATCATCCCGAAATCATCCTTGCAGGGCGCAGGCTTAATGATGGCATGGGAGCTTATGTTGTTTCGCAATTGGTAAAAGCCATGACCAAAAAAGGCTTGCAAGTAGCTGGTGCAAAAATTTTGCTAATGGGGCTAGCGTTTAAGGAAAACTGCCCTGATTTACGCAATACACGGGTGGTGGATATTGTAACGGAGCTAAAAGACTATAACTGTCATATTGATATTTTTGACCCATGGGCAAATGCGGATGAGGCAAAAAAAGAATATGGATTACAACTGACAAAGAATCCTGAAAAGGAAACATATGACGCAATTATTATAGCAGTTGCTCATAAGCAATTTAGAGATATGGGCAGTGCTATTATACGTTCTTTTGGTAAGACAAGATCCATAGTCTATGATTTAAAATATATTTTATCGAGTGAAGATGCGGATTTAAGATTATGAATAAGTATGCAGAAGTCTTAAAAGATTTATCAGAAGCTCCTAAACGGTGGCTGGTAACTGGATGTGCTGGCTTTATAGGAAGTAATTTGTTGGAAAGTTTACTCAATGCCAATCAGAAAGTGGTAGGACTGGATAATTTAGCAACAGGTTATCAACATAATTTAGATGAAGTCAAAAATATTGTTACACCAGAGCAATGGGAAAATTTTGAATTTATAAATGGTGATATTTGCGATTTAGAAGCTTGCAAAAAAGCAGCTAGAAATATTGATTTTGTTTTGCATCAAGCGGCAATTGGTAGTGTCCCTCGCTCTATAGAAAATCCAATTTTTACTAATGAAAATAATATTACTGGCTTTTTAAATATGCTGGTGGCAAGTCGTGATGCAGGGGTGAAGCGTTTTGTTTATGCGGCTTCCAGTTCTACTTATGGTGATCATGCAGGTCTTCCTAAGATAGAGGATAAAATTGGCAAGCCACTTTCTCCATATGCTGTTGCTAAATATGTGAATGAACTATATGCGGATGTATTTGCTAGATGTTATGGTTTAGAATCAATCGGGCTGCGCTATTTCAATGTATTTGGCAAGCGTCAGGATCCTAATGGAGCATATGCTGCGGTGATTCCAAAATGGATTGCGAGCATAATAAAAAACGAACCTGTTTATATTAATGGAGATGGTGAGACTAGTAGGGATTTTTGTTATATAGATAATGTGGTACAAGCCAATATTTTATCCGCCTTATCAGAAAATAAAGATGCAGTTAACCAAGTTTATAACATTGCGGTTGGAGATCGTACTACACTGAATGATTTATACAAATATTTGCATGAGAATCTGCTTCCAAAATATCCGCATTTAGCCAGTGTTTCTGCAATTTATCGTGATTTTCGATCTGGTGATGTCCGTCATTCTCTGGCAGATGTTTCTAAAGCACGAAGTTTGCTAGGGTATATTCCTGATTGCCGTGTAAAAGAAGGGTTAAAAATAGCCATGGATTGGTATGTGAAAAATGCAATAATCAATGCGAAGAAACAATGATTACATCACTAATATGTAAAAGTGTTTCTATTAGGCAATTGCGTCGACTATGGTCATATTTAAGCAAGGTTAGGCGTTTTCAGTGCTTTTTACTGATTGGCTTAATGCTTTCCAGTGCTTTTGCCGAAGTTATGAGCATTGGTGCATTGCTACCTTTTTTAAGCGCACTTGCCGCACCTGAGCAGGTTTTCGCTCAGCCTTTAGTTCAGGAAATAGCTAAAAATTTTGGGATTGAAAGTGCTGGGCAATTACTAAAACCTCTTACCATATTTTTTGTAATCGCTGCAATTATCGCTGGTTTAATCCGTTTATTGCTCTTATGGGTAAGCACTTGGTTTACGTTTACTGTAGGATCTGATTTAAGCACCGAAATATATAGAAGAACACTTTACCAGCCTTATAGCGTACATATTGCCCGCAATAGCAGCGAGATTATAAGTGGAATCACCAATAAAACTCATGCTCTTATGTTTCATATTTTATTGCCAGCACTTACAATCGTTAACTCTGGTATTTTGTTGGTTTTTATTTGCTCGGCATTACTTTATGTAAATCCTCTGGTGGCGATTGGTGCAGGTGGTGGATTTGGCGGATGCTATATATTACTAGCCAAACTTATGCACGGTAGGCTTGTAAAGAATGGTAAAATTATTTCTGATGAGCAGACTAGAAGTGTAAAAATTCTGCAAGAAGGACTTGGCGGAATTCGTGATGTTTTGTTAGATAATACGCAGCCTATTTATTGTGAAACTTATCGTAAGTCAGATTTGAATTTGCGACGCTCGCAAGGGGTTAATTTGTTTATAAATGGATGTCCTAGATTTGCTATGGAATCTGTCGGTATAGTTGTAGTGGCGATTATATCATTTATACTTAGTTATTATGGTGGTATTGCTTCTGCTTTGCCGACACTTGGTGCACTAGCCCTCGGTGTACAACGTTTGCTACCTGCATTACAGCAAGCCTATAACGCTTGGTCATTGATAATTGGCAATCAAGCAACTCTTACTGATATATTGGTTTTGCTGGATCAATCAATACCAGAACATGTTAGTATAAAATCTTTACCAGAAATTGAGTTTTCTAAACAAATAAAATTAGAAAATGTGCAGTTCCAATATGCTCATAATATGCCTATGATTTTGAATATTAAAGACCTTGAAATTCCAAAAGGAGCAAGAGTAGGGATTACAGGAACAACAGGCAGTGGAAAGAGTACTTTGCTAGATATTGTTATGGGGCTGCTTTTCCCAACCAGTGGTGTTTTTTCAGTAGATGGGAAAACTATTAATCCTGCAAATGCGGTTGCTTGGCAGCGTCATATAACCCATGTTCCACAAAGTATTTATTTAAGTGATGGATCTTTTGCAGAAAATATTGCCCTTGGTGTTCCGCTTAATGAAATTGATATAGAACGAGTAAAAAAAGCTGCTAGTAAAGCTCAAATAGCTGAATTTATAGAATCTACTCCGAATAATTATAACTCTATGGTTGGTGAACGGGGAATTCGCATTTCAGGCGGACAGAGGCAAAGAGTTGGAATAGCTCGTGCGCTTTATAAAAATGCAAAACTATTAGTTTTGGATGAGGCAACTAGCGCGCTTGATAACGAAACTGAAGAGTCAGTTATGAGTGCAATTGAAAATTTACAGGATGATTTAACCATTATTATTGTCGCTCACAGGCTTTCCACCCTTAGAAAATGTGACTTTATTGTGAACTTAAAAAATGGGGAAATATGCCAGAATTAAGTATATTATTGCCGAGTTTGCGCCCATTAGAAGTTGAAAAGCGTATTGCTGAATTTGCAGTCACAAATCCTGATGTTGATTATGAACTTATAATCGTATCTCCGTTTGTGGTGACAGGTAAAAAAGTTGTGCATCTTTTAGAGACAGAGAAAAAAGGTGTTCTTTTTGCTATGAACGAGGCTTATAAAGTCGTACGGGGTGCTTATATAATTCCTTGGTCGGACGATGCCAGCCCGTGTGATAATTGTCTGCAAAACATTTTAGAATTTGTGAAATCACAAAATTCAGAAATTCCATTCGTTGCTGGGTTTGAAAAGGAATCTCCTCGTGGAGAAGGATTTGGACAATGGCAAGTTTATGGTAAATTATATGTTGGCTGGCTGTGCGCTTCCAAAAAAACTATAGAAGCTGTGGGTGGAGTTTTTGATTTAGTTTATAAAAATTATTGGGGAGATCCTGATTTTTGTTTGCGGGTTTGGGAAAAAGGTGGGCAAGTGAAAATTTGTAATAATGCAAAAATAAAAATAGGGCAGATTAACGATGAAGTTAAATCAAGCAATCTAAATTCCTGTTTTGAGCATGATACAGAAACATTTTTTGATAGATGGCATGATAAATTAGGTGGTGGCAAAAAAAGAATTTGGTGGCAAATCAATTGTGAAGTTCCTGTAACTTTTTGTGATTATGTTCGTGCTTTTCTCAGAAAAATTCCCTACTTGAAAGAATTGAAAGATACTGTTATATCAGCGGCAAAATAATTTAAAAAATAGGGCATGTAATGTTAGATAACTTTCGGAAGTTAAACAAACAACCAGTTCACATCGCCATGCTGCTTGTTTTTCTAACAGCTCCATATTTTTATATTAGACAAAGTGGATTTGACTTTTCAAAGGGAAGCAGTTTTTCTTTGGTTGATTTTTTCTTGCTCACCTCAATTTTTGTGGTTGCGTATAATTTTTTTACGAAAAGATTTTCGTTTGATTTTAACAAACATCTTCGCAATATGCTGATAATTGGCAGTATGTTCACAGCTTTATGTTTGCTGTCAGGAATAACTGCGCCAATGTTTGCTGCAAATGATCATGTTAATTGGCGTACTCTAATTAGTGGAGCTATGCAATATAGCTTCATATTTATTGCCTTCCCGCTTCTTGTAGCATTTTTTATTTCTTCTAGTAATGTAAAAACAGCAATTCGTTACATCGCGCTTGGTTATATTCCACCAATGATAATTAATATTTTGCTTGCTCCAGAGGCAGCTTTTCCAAATTTACGCGAAATGTTTTTTTCTGCTAATCGCGCGATGGGTACTTATGGAAATGCTAATTCTCTTGCTGAGGTATTGCTTATTACGCTTCCATTTTATATTTATTTAATCGCTACCGAAAAAGGATTTTGGCAAAAAGTTGGTTATATCGGTTTGATAGCAGTTCTGGATTGTCTTTTCTTGTCTGGGTCTTTTAGTGGTTTTATCGCTCTTGTCGTGATTGCAATTGCTAATTTTGTGCTGCTTGCCATGTGGAAAAAACATCCGTTGCGGGCGCATATGAAAAAAATATTACAACAATCGTTATTGATTTTTTTTATGTTTGCTTGTTCGTATGTTGCTCTTTCATATTACGCACCATATGTGGTTGGAAAAATTCTAGAGAGAATAATACCAGCAGCGTTAGAGCCAGCAAGGTTAAAACCAGCAACATTAAAACCAGCAGCGTTAGAACCAACAGTTTTAGAGCAAACTGTTAATACGAGGATGGAATTGAATTATCGTGCTCTAGATAAAATAAAAGAGCGAAGTGGCGGATTGTTTTATGGGCATGGCTTAAGGCAAACATCTTCTCTTCCAGAATTTAATTTTGGAGGTAATGGCTTAGATGTTCATTTGCTATATTTATTATTATGGGCAGAAGGAGGATTTATACTTGCTGCAACATTCGGGTGGTATCTTTTGTTATTATTAAGAAATTGCGTTAACTTAGCAAAAACGCACCCTGCAGAAGCCGTTGCAATTGGAACGGCTGTTTTATCACTTGCATTGTTCGGTTTATTCTTGCCGCATGCGTATCTTAGATATTTCTGGGTACCTTTGCTTCCTGCGTTTGTTACCACAAAAGAAAATATGGTAACCAAGTGAAAAATAATTTTTCCAATATACTTGTTTTCTCCAGCTATAACGCAGAAATAAATAGGGTTTTTGAGGATTATTGCAATGGTATAAAAGCTAATTGCGAGAATTATTCCTATATTGACTATACAAAACTATATCTGGAAAAAGGTAAGCGAGGTTTTGAGCGTCATATAGAAAATTATGTTTCTGAACATAAAATAGACGCGATATTTTTCATATGGTGGTCGTGTGATTTAACATTTGATATATATTTTCTTGAGCGTTTATCTAAAAAAACAGCTTTGGTCATGAATTTTTTTGATACAGAGTATTATTTTGAAGCTGTAGATAGATATTATGCTCAAATTGCTGATTTGGTAATTTTACCAGATAGTTTAGCTCGTTATCGTTATGAGCATCTCAATATAAATGCTCATACCAGTTTTGCATTATATGATGGTGGATATTATACAAACAACAATTTGGAAAATAAAGATATTGATGTTTCTTTTATAGGCAATCTTAAAAATGCCGATCGCGCAGAATATGTAAATTATCTGAAAGAAAATGGTATAAACATCCAAACTTACGGAACTGGTTCGGATAATGGTTTTGCCAGTTTTGAAGAAATGGTTTCTATTTTTAATCGCAGCAAAATCAATCTGAATTTTACAACTCTTGCAACCAGCGAAAACTATATAGTGCCACTTCCAACTATAAACCAGCGCATTCGTCAATCTAAAGGTCGTCCTTTGGAAATAGCTCTTTGTGGTGGTTTCATATTATCTCAATATGCAGCTGGAATTGAAGAAATGTTCAAAATTGGTGAAGAGTTTGATGTATTTCATAGCAAGGAAGAAATGTTAGAAAAAATCAGATTTTATTTGGCAAATGATGAAAAACGAATGGCAATGGAAGCAAAGTCTTACCAAAGGGCGTTAAAACAATATGAAGTAAAGGCTGGCTTCAAAATTATATTTGATAAATTAAAAACTTTGCCAGCCAAACAAAACTTCCCATTATATATTGACGATATTTTTATGCGTAGCTATGTTTCTTCAAGGTTTTTCTATATAGCTCGCCATATAATAACTGGGCGTTTTTCTCTTATGTTGGAAGAGTTCGGTGTTATTATAAAATATCGTAAAATTAGCCTCTCTATGGCATATTTTTTTGCAGTAAAAGGGGTGGTGTTTGCTTTGCTTGAAAAGCCAGAATTATATGTAAAACTGAAGAGGGTTAAGAACATAATCGGTATGAAAGTGAAATACTAATGATTATTACACGCACTCCATTTCGTATCTCGTTTTTTGGCGGTGGCACGGACTATCCAACTTGGTATCGTGAGCATGGTGGGGCGGTGATTGCTACATCTATTGATAAATACTGCTATATAACTTGTCGTCGTTTGCCACAATTTTTTGAACATAAGCATCGTATTGTTTATTCTAAAATTGAAAATGTTAATAAAATTGATGAAATACAGCATCCTGCTGTGCGGGGTGTTTTGAATTGGGCAAAAGTTACGGATGGCTTGGAAATTCATCATGATGGAGATTTGCCAGCTCGCTCTGGGCTTGGCTCCAGCTCATCTTTTACCGCTGGGCTTATTCATGCGATTCACGCGTTAAATGGTCGGATGGTAAGCAAAGAGGCACTTGCCAAAGAAGCAATAAATATGGAGCAAAATATACTCGCTGAAAATGTTGGTTCACAGGATCAAATTTCGGCAGTGTATGGTGGGTTTAACCGTATTGATTTTCATCGTAATGATAGTTTTGATGTATCACCACTTATAATCTCAACAAACAGGCAAAATGAGCTGTCTAGCCATCTCATGCTTTGTTTTACTGGGCTTTCTCGTTTTGCTTCCGAGGTCGCAAAATCACAAATTGATAATTTCAAAACTCGCGAAAAAGAGATGAAAGCTATCGGTGCTATGGTAGAGGAGGCTATTTCTATTTTGCAAAATTCTAATCAGTCAATTGATGATTTTGGTAAATTGCTGCATGAAGGTTGGATGTTTAAGCGTAGCCTATCTGATAAGATTTCCAACCCTGAAATTGATGAGATGTATGAAACGGCAATGCAAGCAGGGGCAATAGGCGGAAAAATTTTGGGTGCTGGTGGTGGTGGTTTTTTATTGCTATTTGCTAAACCAGAAAAACAAGCAGCAATCCGCGCTAAACTGAATAATCTGATACATGTTCCTTTCAAATTTGATGATTCAGGCAGCAAGGTTGTTCTATATCAGCCTGATGGATTATAAAAATAAAAAGGTAGAAGATGCAAAAAGATAGCTTGATATATGTGGCGGGGCATACAGGGCTAATTGGTTCGGCAGTGGTAAAGCAATTAAAATCAGCTGGTTTTAATAATTTGTTACTTGCTCGGCATAACGAATTAGAATTAACCGATGCCGTTGCTACGGCTGATTTTTTTGAAAAAAACCGCCCTGAATATGTGGTGCTTTCTGCTGGTAAGGTTGGCGGAATAATTGAAAACAAAACCTATCCTGCTGATTTTATTAATGCTAACCTAGCAATACAGTTAAATGTGATGAAGGCAGCGCATAATGCGGGTGTTAAAAAACTGATTTTCTTTGCGTCGTCATGTATGTATCCGCGTGAATGTCCGCAACCTATGAAAGAAGAAGCATTATTTTCTGGATATCCAGAGCCGACCAGCATGGCTTATGCCGTTTCAAAAATGGCGGGTTTGCAGATGTGCCTTGCTTATAATCAGCAATATGGTGAAAAGCGTTTTATTCCTGTAATTCCTAATAGTGCTTTTGGTGCAAATGATAATTTTGATCCGCAGGGTGGGCATGTGCTTTCCGCGCTTATCCGTCGTTTTGATGACGCAAAAAAAGCAAACGCAAAAGAAGTGGTTTTATGGGGAAGTGGTACTCCGCGGCGTGAATTTATTTATTCTGAAGATATAGCGGATGCTTGTATAGCTTTGCTTGGTGGGGACACCTCAAATCTTGATTTTCCGCTTAATCTTGGCTCGGGGGATGATTTTTCTATCCGTGAACTTGCAGAAAAAATTGCAAATGTGGTTGGATTTACTGGCGAAATTGGTTGCGATACCAGCAAGCCAGACGGCGCACCGCGGAAGCTATTAGATAGCTCGCGTATTCATAATTTTGGCTGGAAACCGAAGGTGGACTTTGACACAGGGTTAAAAAGCACTTATGAGTGGTATTTACAAAATATCGCAAATTCGGAGAAAAAATAGTGCCTAATATCAATCTAAAAGAAAAAGCGCACTGGGTGTGGAGGGAAACGCTGGCAATTCATCGCCGTTCGCCAGAAACTCGCCTTGCTTCTTCACTGTCAGCGGTGGAGATTTACACGGCACTTTATTATGGTGGAGTGCTTGATTTTGACCCTAAAAACCCAAAATGGGAAGGGCGCGACCGCTGTATTTTTAGCAAGGGGCATGGTTCAATATCTATGTATCCAATTCTTGCGGATCTGGGTTTTTTTGACATAGCAGAGTTACAAAAAGTTTGTGAAACAGGTGGTTTTTTAGGAGGAATTCCTGATCCTATTATTCCAGGATATGAAACTCTCAATGGATCTCTCGGGCATGGATTGGGTGTGGGCACAGGTATGGCGCTGGGCTTAAACCGCAAAGGCAGTGATAAAAATGTTTTTGTGGTTACGGGTGATGGCGAGCTACATGAAGGAGCAAACTGGGAAGCAATTATGTTTGCCGCCCAGCATAAATTGGACAATTTACACCTGATAGTTGATAATAACCAAATTAGTATGCTTGGCTATACGGACGATATTATTTCGCATGGTGATTTGACTGCGCGATTAATGGCTTTCGGCTGGGAATGTGCAAGCGTGGACGGGCATGATGTTGTAGCGGTGCAATCTGCTCTCATAAAAATGAAATCCATAAAAAATGGTAGACCTAAGGCTCTTATTGCCAAAACATTAAAAGGGCGCGGTGTTCCGAATTTGGAAAATGCACCACTTTCGCATATTATGAACCCAAAACCAGAATTGCTTGATACTTTGCTTGCGGATGCGGAAAGCGGGAAATTATGAATATAGCAACGATAACTAAGCCTCGGGCAATGCGCGATGTGTTTTTGGAACGCATTTGGCAAAATATGAGTGTTGATAAAAAAATATTCTTTGTTTCGGCGGATTTTGGCTCTCCTGTTTTAGATAAAATTCGCGCTGATTTTCCTGATAGATTTATAAATGTTGGAATTGCCGAGCAGAACCTAATCAATATCACTGCTGGTCTTGCACTGGAGGGCTATAAAGTTTTTGCTTATGCGATTGCTCCGTTTATTACTATGCGCTGCTATGAGCAAATTCGCGTGAGCCTTGCGCTGCTTTCGGAAGTTCGCCCTATGAATGTTAATTTAATCGGTGTTGGTGCTGGCTATAGTTATGTGGTGTCTGGGCCAACTCATCAATGCTATGAAGATATAACTTTAATGCGTGCCTTGCCAAATTTCAAGGTATATTCGCCTTCTGATCATATTACCGCAGCCTCTTTATTTGATAATTGTCTTGGTGAAAATGGTCTGCGCTATTTCCGCTTTGATGCCCAGCTTTTACCAGTAATTTATGAGGATAAAACACCAGATATAAAGCTAGGTTTTCACATTCATCAAACTGGTGATAAGCTTTGTTTAATCGCTACTGGCTATATGTTGCATACTGCGCTGAAAACCGCTGCCAGATTGGCAGATTTAGGTATAAGTGTTGGGGTAATAGATTTATTTGATATTGCTGGTTTTGCGCCAGATGATTTACAAAATGAACTTGCAAAATATAGCGGTATAGTGAGCCTAGAAGAAGGATTTCGCGGGCGTGGCGGAATGGATTCTATGCTTTTTGAGTTTATCGCTCGTAATAATCTATCTCCTAAAATGTTAAATATCGGAGTAGAAGGCGGTTATCGTTTTGAGCTTGGAACGCGCCAAGAACTACACGAACAAGTTGGCATTGGCGAAAATATTGTGCTTTCACAAGTAAAAGATTTTTTGAATAATTTGGACTAAATACGGAGAAAATAATGAAATACCCTTTGATGCGTAACAATATTTTGCGCGAAGATTTAGACGCTGTGATTGAGCATTTGAAGCAAGATGATCCTATTCTTACGCATGGTGCAAATGTTCGTGCTTTTGAGGAAGAATGGTCAAAATGGCTAGGCGTTAAATATAGCGTTTTTGTTAATTCTGGGGCATCGGCGAATTTGCTTACTATGGCGATTCTTAAAATTCGCCATCCAGAGGGGGGGGAGGTATTAGTACCAACCCTTACTTGGATTTCTGATATTGCATCGGTGTTGCAAAATGGTTTTACGCCTGTGTTTGTGGATGTTGACCCGCAGTCGCTGGCGATGAATTCGAAGCAAATTATAGAAAAAATCACACCCAAAACTCGTGCCGTTTTCCTTACCCATGTTCAGGGTTTTGATGGGCTTACCGATGAGTTAATTAGCGAGCTGGAAAAACGCAAAATACCACTTATTGAAGATGTTTGCGAATCACACGGCGCAACTCACAATGGACAGAAAGTTGGTTCTTTTGGTTTGGTTTCCAATTTTTCATTTTACTATGCTCATCATATGAGCACCATAGAAGGCGGAATGGTTTGCACCAATGACCCAGAAATTTATCAGCAAGTGCGGATGCTGCGTTCACACGGCATGGTTCGGGAAGCTAATGACCAAAATCTTCGTAGCGACTATCAACAAAAAAATCCTGAATTAAACCCTGATTTTATTTTTGCATATGCTGCTTATAACATGCGTAATACCGAAATCGGCGGGATCATGGGGCGCAGCCAGCTAAAACGCTTGGATAAAAATGTAGAAATCCGCACCAAAAATCTGGTTCGTTTCCTTTCTAAAATTGATCCGAGAAAATATCGCACTGATTTCAAAATGGAGGGTTCTAGCAACTATGCTTTTAATCTTATTTTGCAAAAACCAGATGCGGATTTTGCTGAGCGTTTAATGGCAAAAATGCGTGCGGAGGGCGTTGAATTCCGCCGTGGCAGTGCAGGTGGTGGCAATCAACTTCGTCAACCATACTTAAAAGGAATTGTACCAGATGGATATTATAAACAGTTTCCAGAGGTTGAACATATTCATTTTTATGGTTTTTATATCGGTAATTTCCCCGATATGAAAGAACATGAAATTGATGAAATCTGTGCGATTTTGAACTCGGTGGAATAATGACAACAGCCATAATACTTGCAGGAGGGCTAGGAACGCGTTTGCGTGGAGTTGTTCCTGATGTGCCGAAGCCTATGGCAAAAATTCATAATCGCCCGTTTTTAGAACATCAAATGGATTATTGGCTAGCGCAGGGAGTTTCCAAGTTTATAATTTCTGTTGGCTATCAGCGCGATATTATCATCAACCATTTTGGCGATAATTATAAAGGCGTATCAGTTGATTATGCTATAGAGGAAATACCTTTGGGAACGGGTGGTGGCTTTTTGTTGGCTACGCAAAAACTCACCTGTAATGCACCATTTTTAGTATTAAATGGGGACACTTTTTTTGAAGCAAAATTACCAGAATTCATAGATTTTCACTTGCAGAAAAAATCAGATTGGACATTTGCCCTCACTCGTTCAAATGAGGTTGGGCGATATATGGGGATGGATGTAGCGGAGGATGGAAAAATTATTTCCTTAAAATCTGGCACAGCGCAAATCGGAAGGTTGATAAACTCTGGGGCATATTTGGTTAATCCTGATGTATTAAGGCAGTTTGTGCAAGAAATCGGCAACAAATGTTCGCTAGAAGATGATATTTTTCCACGCCTTATGGGTAGCAATGCGAAAATTTATGGGCTTGAATTCACAGGAAATTTCATAGATATTGGTGTTCCCGATGATTATTTTCGTGCTGGTAAAATTTTGCCGAATTGAAAGAATGAATTATGACAAGTTCCACAGAAATTCTAATAAAAAACCTTAATGCCTCAATTGTCGCTAAACAAAGATTTTTGTCAGAACAAGAACAAATTGCGATTTTTGAAAAAGCAGTTGCCGAAGTTGTGGCTCGTTATAAAAGCGGGGGGCGGATTTATATTGCTGGCAATGGCGGCTCGGCGGCGGATGCCCAACATTTAGCGGCAGAGTTTGTAAGTAAGCTGGCTCGCGACCGCGCTCCACTTGCTGCGGAAGCACTCACTGTTGACACCTCAATCCTTACTGCTATTGGCAATGATTATGGTTATGAGCAAGTTTTCTCTCGCCAAATTCAAGGAAAAATGACCAAAAACGATATTTTCCTTGGCATCACCACTTCTGGCAAATCTCCAAACATTCTTAAAGCTCTGGGTACTTGCCGTGCAATGGGAATTCCCACCATTGTTTTTACAGGACATAATGGCGGGATGGCAAAAGAAAAAGCCGATTATTGCATCATCGCCAGCGGTGAAATGACCAGCACAATTCAGGAAATCCACATTGTCCTCGCACATACGCTTTGTGAATGTGTAGAACGAGCGATTTTTAGTTAATGTAATCAATAAGGAAATAATAAATGACACAAAAATATAATATATTAGTAACAGGTGGGGCTGGTTATTTGGGTTCTACCATGGTGCCTGATTTGCTAGCTGCTGGGCATAAAGTGACTGTTGTTGACAATTTTATGTTTAAGCAAGCAACATTAAACCACTGTTGTCATCATGATAATTTTTCGGTGATAAAGGGCGATATTCGCTCAGAAAAAACGATGGCTCCACTTATTGCGAAAGCGGATGTAATTATTCCGTTGGCTGCTCTTGTTGGTGCGCCTCTTTGTAATATAGACCCGATTGGGGCGACCACTATAAATCATGATGCAATTGCCATGATGTTGAAATTGCTATCAAAAGAGCAAATTGTTTTGATGCCGACCACCAATAGTGCGTATGGAACGGGTGATGAAAATAATTTCTGTACCGAGGAATCGCCACTGCGTCCGATTTCGCAATATGCTATTGAAAAAGTAGCAGTTGAGAAAAAACTTATGCAACACCCGAATGCTATTAGTTTTCGCCTTGCCACTGTGTTTGGTATGTCGCCACGGATGCGGATTGATTTGCTAGTTAATGACTTTACTTATCGCGCGGTGCATGATCGTTTTGTGGTGTTATTTGAGGGGCATTTTAAGCGTAATTATGTTCATGTTCGCGATGTTTCGCGTGCTTTCCAGCATGGGCTTAATAATTTTGATAAAATGAAGGGGCAAATTTATAATGTTGGTTTGTCAGAAGCTAATGTTTCAAAAATGGAACTTTGCCAAATAATCAAAAAACAAATCCCTGATTTTACGGTTATGGAAGCGCAGCTTGGCAAGGACCCAGACCAGCGTAATTATATTGTTTCTAATGAAAAATTAGAGGCAACTGGCTATAAAACAGAATTTTCTTTAGAGCGTGGAATTGGCGAGTTGATTAAGGGCTATACCATGATTAAAAATTCGTTATATGGCAATGTCTAGTATTCCATCACAATATGATTTTATAGTGGTTGGGGCGGGCATTGTTGGGCTTACGGTGGCAACCGAACTTAACAAACGCCACCCGACTGCTAGAATTGCGATTTTAGAAAAAGAAGAGCAAGCAGGAATGCACGCCAGTGGGCGCAATAGTGGCGTTATGCACTGTGGCATTTATTACGGCAGCGACACGCTAAAAGCCAAAGTTTGCTCAAGCGGCGCGTCGCGAATGGTAGAATTTGCGAAAGCTGAAAATATCGCTGTTAATCAATGTGGAAAAATCATAATTGCAACTTCTGATGAGCAACTGCCGACTGTTGAAAGATTGCTTAAAAATGCCGCTGACAACAACATTCAAGCTCGTAAAATTGACAATAAAGAACTGCACGAAATAGAGCCTTATACAGCAGATGTTCCTGCGGCTATTTACTGCCCCACCACTGCGGTTATAGATGGTGTAGCGGTGTTAAAGCGTCTGCAAAAGCAACTGGAAGCGAAGGGAGTGGTTTTCCACTTTAATTGCAAATTTTTAGGGAAAACAGGTGCGAGTCAAATAAAAACCACCACTAATAATTTTTCTTATGGTTTTTTATATAATTGCGCTGGTGCATATGCGGATATGGTAGCTAAAAATTTTGGCTTGGCAAGTGAGTATACACTCGTGCCGTTTAAGGGAATTTATTGGAAATTAAGTGCTGAAGCAAACCAAAAAGTTCGGGCTAATATATATCCCGTACCTGATATTTCCTTGCCATTTTTGGGGGTGCATTTAACTCGTGTTATTAGCGGTGATGTATATATCGGGCCAACGGCAATTCCTGCATTCGGGCGTGAGAATTATGGAAAATTAGAAGGTATTAAACTGGGTGAAGCTAGTGAAATTTTGCTAAAAATTGCGGAAATGTATATTCGGAATGATAATAATTTTAGGAAATTAGCACATTTAGAAATGGCAAAATATAGCAAAGAAAATTTCCTTGCTGTAGCGCAAAAACTTATGCCAAGTCTTAAGGGCGAGGACATGATTCCAACGGATAAAGCAGGAATTCGCCCGCAGCTTGTGAACACAAAAACCCGCAAGCTAGAGATGGATTATATTTTTGAACGCACCGATAATTCTCTGCATGTCCTTAATGCTATATCTCCTGCATTTACCAGCTCTTTTGCCTTTGCTGAACTTATTGTTGATAAAGCGAATTTATGATTTCTACTAAGCATAGCCCTCGCGCAAAAAACCCTACTCCTGCGGTGTTTTTGGATAGAGATGGAACGGTTAATGTTGAAAAGAACTATCTGCACAAAATAGCTGATTGGCAATGGGTATACGGTGCAGAAAATGCTATTAAAAAATTAAAAGATGCTGGTTATTTAGTGGTGGTGGTAAGTAATCAAGCTGGAATAGCGCGAGTAATGTATGGTGCGGATGATGTTAATTTATTGCATGAATTTGTGAATTCAGAACTAGCAAAAATTGATGCAAAAATTGATGCTTTTTATTTCTGCCAGCATCATCCTGAAATCACAGTTGCTTGCGATTGCAGAAAGCCCTCGCCAAATATGATTTTACAAGCAGCTGAAGACTTAAATATAGCTCTCAACGAGTCGTGGATGATAGGTGACAAACAAATTGATATTGATGCTGGGATTGCAGCAGGTGTTTTGCCTATTTTAGTCAGAACTGGTTATGGCAAGGAAGAGGAAAAAATACTTTCCCCATCTATAATAGTGGTGGATAATCTGCCAGCCGCAGCTCAATTTATTTTAGGAAAATCCCATCAATGAAAGTAACCCATATCATCACAAGTCTTGATGTTGGAGGTGCGGAGCTGGCTCTCAAAAACATTGTTGAATATAGCGAAAAACAGGGGGTTTTTCAGAATAAAGTCATATCTCTAACCAGAGTTGGAACAGTTGGTGCAAAATTACAAGAATTAGGAATTGAAGTTATCGCGCTTAATATGCGTGGGTTTTATGATGTGCCACGAGTTGTTTGGAAATTAACAAAATTATTAAAAAAACAAAAACCAGAAATAGTTCAAACTTGGCTGTATCATGCGGATTTACTAGGTGGGATTTCTGCGCGATTTGCTGGGATAAAAAAAATATATTGGGGAATTCGCAGCACCGATATTATGGCTGGCAAAGGTGTAGCACATAGCACATATTTTATAATGAAGATATGCGCCCTGTTTTCGTATTTTATACCAAACAAAATTATTTGTGTTGCACGATCTGCCAAAATAACTCATTTGCGATTTGGATACTGCCCAAGAAAATTACAAGTTATTTCCAATGGCTTTTATACTGATAAATATGATTTAATTCCAAAATCAGTTGCAAGGCAAAATTTATCAATTCCACAAGATGCAATTGTGGTTGGAAGTGTAGGAAGATTTAATGAATATAAAGACCATCACAATTTCATAAATGCGGCTGCAAAACTTGCGGAACATAATAAAAACCTTGTTTTTTTACTCATTGGTAGAGATATAAACATACAAAACACTCAGCTTGTAGGGTGGATAAACGAAACTGGATTTAAGGAACGTTTTTTTCTGCTCGGAGAGCGCAGTGATATAAATTTGTGCTACTGCGCGATGGATATTTTTTGCCTTCATTCTAAAAGTGAGGCGTTTCCCAATGTTGTTGTTGAGGCTATGTGTTCTGGTGTCCCTTGTGTGGTTACCAATGTAGGCGATAGTGCATATATTGTGGGAGAATTAGGTGTTATTGTTCCTGCGGAAGATGCTGGAAAATTGGCGGATGGCTTACAGAAAACTATAAATTTATCATCAGAAGAACGGATGAAACTTGGTGCAAAATTGCGCCATAATGTATTAGAAAATTATTCATTAGAATCAGCAGTGAATAAATATGAAGCATTGTATAAAGATGATAATGAAGTTCAATCAACACAAATAAGTGTAACCCATATAATAACCAGTCTTGATGTTGGAGGGGCTGAGTTATCGTTAAAAAATCTTGTGCAATATAGTGAAGAAAATGGAATTTTTCAAAATAGGGTGATTTCACTTACCAATGTTGGAGCGGTTGGAGAAAAACTACAAGAATTAGGCATTGAAGTGACCGCGCTTAATATGCGAGGTTTTTTTGATGTGCCACGAGTGATCTGGCAATTAACAAATTCTCTGAAAAAACACCCTCCCAAAATTGTGCAAACTTGGCTTTATCATGCTGATTTTCTTGGTGGTATTGCGTCTCGCTTGGCTGGTATAAAAAATATATATTGGGGAGTTCACAGCACTAATATCCTCGCTGGCAAAGGTACTGCTCGCAGCACTTATATGGTTATGAAGTTTTGCACTTTGTTTTCTTATTTTATACCGCGATATATTGTGTGCGTGGCACAGGCATCTATGGCAACTCACAGAAAGTTTGGATATTCTATAAAAAAAATGCGTGTTATTCCTAATGGGTGTAATGTTTTAGCTTACAATATAAATCTTGTATCTGGCGCAGAAATGCGTAGAAAATTGTCCATTCCAGAACAAGCATTAGTGATAGGTAGTGTTGGTAGATTTAACGAATATAAAGACCACTTAAATTTAATACTGGCGGCTGCAAAACTTATAAAAGATAATAAAAATCTTATTTTTTTGCTGATTGGCAGGGATATAAACTACGAAAACGAGCAGCTTATACGCTGGATAAATGATAAGGGCTTGCGAGACAATTTTATTCTTCTTGGCGAACGCTGTGATATTAATTCATGCTTTAATTTGATGGATATTTTTTGTTTGCACTCTAGGAGTGAAGCTCTGCCTAATGTAATTGCCGAGGCTATGTGTTCTGGTGTTCCTTGCGTTGTAACAAATGTTGGTGATTGCACTTTGATGGCAGGCGAAAATGGTATAGTTGTTCCAGCTGAAAACCCAGAAGAATTGGCGCGTGGTTTGCAGAAATTTATAAATCTTAGTACAGAAGAACGCTTGGCAATTGGTAAAAAATCACGCAAATTTATAATAGAAAATTATTCGTTGGAAGTCGCGGTTCGTAAATATGCATCATTATATAAAGAAGGGTTAAAGCTATGACCTCCAATATAGATACGGCAACTGTTGCAGGTTTTGGTGATGAGTGGGAAAGATTTGACCAATCAAAATTACCAGAAGAAGAGCAACAAAAGCTTTTTGACGAGTATTTTTCAGTTTTTCCGTGGCAAAAATTGTCTGAAAATGCGGTTGGTTTTGACCTTGGTTGTGGCAGTGGGCGGTGGGCAAAATTAGTTGCAAAGCGAGTTGGGCATTTACACTGCATTGACCCTAGTTCTGCAATTGAAGTTGCAAAGCGCAATCTATCTTCTAATGCAAACTGCACTTTCCACCATGCGGGCGTTGATAATATTCCCCTTGCTGATGGAAGTATGGATTTTGGTTATTCTCTTGGTGTATTGCACCACATTCCTGATACTCAGGAAGCCATGAACGCATGTGTGCAGAAACTTAAAGTTGGTGCGCCGTTTTTAGTTTATCTTTATTATGCTTTTGATAATCGCCCTATCTGGTTTCGTGCGATATGGAAATGCAGTGAGGTTTTGCGTTTTGCAATTTCTAGGTTGCCACATAAAATGCGTTACCTAGTTAGCCAAATTATCGCTGGTGTAGTATATTTTCCACTAGCTCGCACAGCTTGTTTTTTAGAAAAAATTGGCGTAAATGTAAGTAATATTCCACTTTCCGCGTATAGAACTGCCAGTTTTTATACCATGCGCACAGATGCTCTAGATAGGTTTGGAACAAGGTTGGAGCAACGCTTTAGCAAAGCACAAATTCAAAATATGATGGAAAAATCTGGACTTAAGGACATAGTGTTTTCTGATAGCGTGCCATTTTGGTGTGCGGTTGGGTATAAAAAGGAATAGCAAAAAATGTGTGGATTTGCTGGTTTTTTAGGTGAAATAGATAACGCAGCACTCGTTCGCATGGCAGATGCGATTATCCATCGCGGGCCTGATTCCAGCGGAGTTTGGGTAGATGAGCAAGCGCAAATCTCATTAGCGCATCGTCGCCTGTCTATCTTGGATTTATCGCAGGCAGGTCATCAACCAATGCTTTCTCCCAGCGGTCGTTATGTCATTGTTTTTAATGGTGAGATTTATAACCATCTGGAATTACGCAAAGAATTGGGGAAATCTTGGCGTGGTCATTCTGATACTGAAACATTGCTGGCTGGTTTTGATGTTTGGGGGATAGAAGCAACCATCAAAAAAAACATTGGTATGTTCGCCTTTGCGGTTTGGGATACGCAAGAAAAAACCTTAACCATTGGAAGGGATAGGCTCGGTGAAAAACCACTATATTACGGTTGGCAAGGTGAAAGTTTTTTATTCGGTTCAGAATTAAAAGCACTAAAAGCGCATCCCGCCTTTAGTGCAGAAATTGATCGTAATTCGCTAACTCTTTTTATGCGCCATGCTTATGTTCCTGCTCCATATTCAATTTATCAAAACATTTATAAATTACCGCCAGCCAGCTTGCTAAGTGTTTCATTGCAAAATAAAAAATCAATAATAAAAACCTATTGGTCAGGTGCGGAAGTTGCTCTAAATGGTATTAAAAATTCATTCAAAGGAACTTCAGAGCAATCAGTAGATGCTCTGGAAATTTTGTTAAAAGATGCTATAAAGCAGCAAATGCTGGCAGATGTGCCGCTTGGCGCTTTTCTTTCTGGCGGAATAGATTCCTCAACAGTGGTAGCGCTTATGCAGGCGCAATCTGCTCGCCCAATAAAAACTTTTACCATTGGTTTTAATGAGGAAGCCTATAACGAAGCCACCCACGCCAAAGCTGTGGCAAAACATCTCGGTACGCAGCATACGGAGTTATATATAACTCCTCAGCAAGCAATGGCGGTTATTCCAAAACTTCCAACATTATATGACGAACCATTTGCGGATTCTTCACAAATTCCAACTTTTTTGGTAGCGCAGCTAGCAAAACAACATGTAACAGTTTCGCTGTCTGGTGATGCTGGTGATGAGCTTTTCTGTGGCTATAATCGCTATAAACTAACAGCTTCGTTATGGAATAAAATTTCAATATTGCCACTGCCTATGCGTAAAATTCTAGCAGGGTTAATCACGCAAATACCACCAGACTATTGGAATAAAGTAAGCAAAAATTTAGGCGATAAAATACATAAAGGCGCGAATACTCTGCATAGCAATGATATAAATGATTTATACATGAAGTTTGTGTCGCAGTGGAATGAACCAGAAGAATTGGTAATTGGTGGGCAAGAACCAGCAACCTTGCTTACAGGAAATATGCCAGATTTAGCTGGGTTGAATGATATAGAAAAAATGATGGCGTTGGATATGCTTACCTATATGCCCGATGATATTTTAGCAAAAGTTGATAGAGCTGCGATGGGTGTTTCGTTGGAAACTCGCGTTCCGTTTCTTGACCACCGCGTGGTAGAATTTGCTTGGCAATTACCAATGGAATATAAGCTTCGGGAAGGCAAAACCAAGTGGGCTTTGCGGGAAGTTTTATATCGCCATGTGCCAAAAGAATTGATTGAACGCCCAAAAATGGGCTTTGGTGTGCCAATTGCTAATTGGTTGCGAAGTGAATTACGCGATTGGGCGGAGGATTTATTAAGCGAAGAACGCCTCACGCGTGAAGGTTATCTAAATCCAGCAGCAATCCGCAAAAAATGGGCGGAACATTTATCAGGGAGACGCAACTGGCAGCATCAATTATGGAATGTTCTGATGTTTCAGGCTTGGCTTAAGGAGCAGAAAAAATGAGCAAGCAGAAATTATTATTTGTAGTCGGCGTAGATTGGAGTTTTGTTTCTCATCGTCTGCCGATTGCCGTTGAGGCTATAAAACAAGGCTATGAGGTGCATATTGCGACAGCGATTACCGATAAGCGAGAGTTTATGGAGGCGCATGGTTTAGTTGTTCATTCGCTACCATTAAATCGTGGCAGCATGAATCCTCTGGTAGAATTGAAAACTTTTTTTGCCATTTGGAAATTATTTAACCAAGTTCGCCCTGATATTGCTCATTTAGTGACGATAAAACCCGTTATCTATGGCGGAATTGCTGCACGCTTTACTGCGGTTAAATCAATCGTTGCTGCTGTTCCTGGGCTTGGCTTTGTGTTTATTGCAAAAGGCATAAAAGCACAAATTCGTAAGTCAATTGTAGCAGTTTTATATCGCCTTGCACTAAGGCAAAAAAATATAAAAGTTATTTTCCAAAATCCTGATGATAAAAAACATATTATGGCTATTACTGGTTTGCCTGAAAGTAAAACCATAATGATTAGTGGTTCGGGAGTGGATTTATCGCAGTATGAAAATAAGCCATTACCTGACGGAGTACCAATAGTAGTTTTAGCAGCGCGGTTGCTTAAAGATAAAGGTGTGGTGGAATTTGTTGAAGCTGCAGGAAGGCTGAAAAAGAAAGGATATAACGCTAGATTTTGTTTGGTAGGGGAGCCTGACTTACAAAATCCTTCTAGTATTACACAAGCGGAATTATTGGCGTGGCAAGCGGAAGCGAATGTTGAAGTTTGGGGCTATAGGGCGGATATTCCTCAAGTTTTTGCAGGTGCGTATATGGTGGTTTTGCCGTCGTATAGTGAAGGTTTACCAAAAGTATTAATTGAGGCAGCAGCTTGCGGGCGGGCGGTTGTTACCACAGATGTTTCTGGTTGCCGTGATGCAATAGAGGAAAATGTAACAGGTGTTTTAGTGCCTGTAAAAAATTCTATAGCACTTGCAGATGCAATTGAAAGATTACTAATTAATAAGGAACTTTGTCAGAAAATGGGAAATGCAGGACGAAATTTAGCAGAAAGAGAGTTTGATGTTAGGAGCGTTGTAACAAAGCATATTGAGATTTATAAAAAAATTTAGGGGCTGTAGTAGATTAGGTTAAATTCCGCACTAGTTTGAAAAAGTCAACAGCTTTTAGAGAGAAACGCCTCTCTGTGGTAAAAATGAGCAAAAAATGGGGTTCTTGAAAAAGTGGAAGTCAACAGCTTTTTCCTTAAAACCGCCCACACACTGGGCTACAGCGTGGGGCTAAAAATACAGAGAAAAAGTTCTGTAGAAAAATTTGGCGGAGCAAACGGAACTCGGTACGAACTCTCCATTTCTTCGCCGTCAGATGCTTAAGGCGTTTTTCGGTATTTTGCAATGATTACTGTGTGTTGTGCAAGTCTCTTGCTTAATCACCCAGACTGCGAGGCAAAGTGCAATGCGCCTACAGTGGCGGCTACTATGCTCAGTGCGATCATCCATACCACCGGCATTCCAAAATACACCAGCCACCCGCCGATGCAGCTGGGAAACCACAGTAGCAGCGGCACAAACCAGTCAATGAATTCGAGCCAGCGTGGTCGTGGCGGGTCTTGGTGCTTCCATGATTTCATGGCTCGTTCTCCGCAATCACTTTGACCATCTCGAACACGCATTTGATGACATGCGGTCGTTTGATCTTGAGAAAATGCTTCAGCAGCGCGCCACGCATGCGCTGCGTCGCCACGCTTGCGTCAGGCTCTATGGCTGTAGTTTCGGGATAGATAAAATGCGTAACCGGCACGCGCAATTCGCGCGCTGCTTTCATTAGCAGGTAGAGGCTGATCTGATTGGTGCCGCGCTCGTATTTTTGCCACTGCTGGAAAGTAACGCCTACCGCATCGCCTATCTGTTTCTGCGACAGGCCGCAGATGATCCGCTGTTGGCGTAATTCCACTCCTAGAGCTTGGTAAAAATCTATCGCTTCCTGCTTCACGTTGCTCCCGCGCATAATGCGTGGTACGAATCTATGAGGGTTATCCCTTATAGGTTCGTACCATCGCTATCTGGATTGACACCGGATGGTGCCGGGAGCTGAAAATCGCCGTAAACGGGCGCAGGCTTATTCCCCTTGCGGGTATTGTATTAGGCCCCCTCCCGACGCATGCGTGCGGAGGCAGGGCTTTCTGATACGAGCCTACTTAAAATAATCGCAGTTTACGGGGATTTTCAGCCCCCTCGAATTGCAGGATAGCCCTAAGAGGGATGAATTGTCAAAAGGTTAAGACAAAACCCTTGCACTAAAATAATCTGAGGGATCGCTGGACTTTCTGCGTATAAGAAGCGTAGATCGACCAAAAAGGAGTGTTTTATGAGCTTCAATATCAATGAATTGCTGCGGCGCTATTTCGAGCGCCCGATAGATACGTCAGGACTTAAGCATCTCGAAAGCGATGTGTGGAGTCGGATCGTAGCGCGCAAGCAGGAGCAACCGGTGGGTTGGTTCGAGCAGCTGCTGTCGGTGATATTCCAGCCGCAGTACCGTCTTGCGCCCGTTGCGTTGGCGGTTGTCATCGGTTTGTCGATGGGGCAGATGACCAGTTTCAATCCGTTGCCTGATAGACCGGTTGCTGCTTCTGATGCGCTGAATTTTGAGGTTTTTTCTTCAAAACCAGGCTATCTTCTTTTCTCTAATATCAACACAAAAAACAGGAACACATGAAATCATTTTATCGTGACCTCCGGCTGACGCTTATAGTTGCCGTTGTTGCTTTCGGGGTCTGCTGGATAAGCAATAGCTGGATATTTCCGCACTCGCAAACGCAGCTGTCCGAGCATGAGTGGCTGCACAAAGAATTGGGGCTGACCACAGAGCAGGATCAGCGGCTGATCCCTATTGAGCACAAATTCGCCGAGCGAAAAAAAGAGATCGAGGTGCGGATTGCTGCGGCTAACCGCGAACTCAGTGAAATTATGCTGAAGGATATGGCCTATTCAGATCGCGTGAAGGCTGGGGTAGAAAAAATCCATCACATTCAGGGAGAATTGCAAAAGCTCACCATTGAGCATTTCTACGAAATGCAGGAGGTGCTGACACCGGAGCAGACGAAACAGCTACATCACTTGGCTGCAAGCGCGCTTCTTGAAAACAAGTGATGACAATGATTCATGGAACAATGCAGTGACAACGAACTAATAGCGCGTTTGCGACAGGGTGAAAACCCTGCACTTAACGAAATAATGAGGCGGTACAAGCACCGCCTTTATGCTTTTGTGCTGCGTTATGTCCACAATGAAGAAACAGCCTATGATTTGGTGCAGGAAACCTTCACCAAGCTCTATTTCTCTGCCGATAAATTCAATCCTCAGTATAAATTCTCGACATGGCTGTTTCAAATCGCCCTGAATCTTTGCCGCGATTACTGGCGCAAGAATGGCCGTGAGCATCATGTATCGCTGGATGAGGAAATCGGCGAAGATCTGGTGTTGGGCGACACGTTGGCGTCCGACGCACCGCCCACAGACAAGGTGGTGGATACCAAACGGCAACTGGCATGGGTTGAATCGGAGATCAGCCGCCTGCCACATAAACTCAAATCCGCCCTGATCGCCTTTGCAGTGGAAGAACGATCACAGGAAGAATGTGCCGAACTACTCGGCATCACGCCCAAGACCCTTGAAACCCGCGTCTACAGGGCGCGAAAGATATTAACGGAAAAGCTCTCAAAGAAAAAGTGAGGGATGACCAATTCCCCTTCGTAATAGTGGGTACTTATCCTTCGATAAGTCTCGTCACTCTTACAGGAGTTGGTTTTATGAAAATGTTTTATACGCTGAGCGTTATCGCCTTGATAGCTTCGGCAAGTACAGCACAGGCAAACGATAACGCATATCCGCTGGGTTCAAAACAGCAGCGTACCCATAATCAGCAAGAATATTGGCATGGCAAAACCGGCAGTAGTGCATCGGTTCAGAAAAATACGGACGATGATTATCCTATGACGCGTCAGCAGCGCCTTGCCAAGAGCAACGCTGAATATTTCGCGGCTAAGGGCAATACCGGCAGCGGTGCAGCGATTACTAAAAATGCTGATTACGATTTTGCTGTTACGCCTGCACAACGCACTGCAAAGCGTAATTACGATTACTTCAATAAATAATCTCTCTATCGGTTCATCACGGGGTTTGGAAGCTAACGCTTTCAGCCCCGTTAATTTCTGAGAGTTTGAATGCGTGCGCTGCTCATTACTATCATTTTTGTTTTGTCTTCTGCATCCGCGCGTGCCGGTGACGATGCGCTGCGTCGTGTGGAAGCCTATTTGAACGGCCTCAGCACCATCGTAGCCGATTTTACGCAGGTGTCGCCTGATGGCTTGCTGGCTGAGGGAAGGTTTTATTTTGAACGCCCAGGCAAGATGCGTTGGGAGTACGCGCCGCCAACACCTATTCTGATGGTGAGCAGCGGATCTCAGCTTATCTATTTTGATAAGGAGCTGGCGCAAACAACCTACATCCCGATGGATTCCACTCCAGCCGGATTTCTCATGAACGACCCCATCCGTTTCGACGAGAATGTGGTGGTGGAGGAAGCATCGGACGTTGATGGCGTGTTGCGCGTGACGCTTCACCAGGCGAAAAAACCGGAAGAAGGCAAACTCACCTTGGAGTTTTCGGACTCGCCCTTCGTGCTGCGGAACCTGATCGTCACAGATGCCGCCAATCAAGTGACTTCCGTATCTCTCAATAATGCCCATTTCGGCCAGAAGCTCGATTCTTCACTGTTTTCCTTACGAAAATAACCTGCAATTTTTTTGAGGGATGGTCGTTTCTTCTTCGTATTAGTGAGTGCTTACCCCCGTAAGCCAACCACTAACCATAGGATTGGGAGACACAATATGAAAAACATTAGCAGGATATTAACCATTGCGGGACTGTCTGCGGTTCTGCTTTCTTCGGCGGCGCAAGCCTACGATAACGCTTACCCGATGAGTCCGGAGCGCCAACGGATTCACGACCGTGAGGCATACTGGATCGGAAAAACCAGCAGCAACACCAGCGCGGTGACAAAAAATCATGATTACGATTTTGCCGTTACGCCGCAGCAACGCACAGCCAAGCGCAGTCAAGAGTATTTTGCTAAGATTGGCTACAAAGGCGGCGAAGTGAAACATTTCAATCGTTACACGGACGTGTCCGAGTATCCATTCAGTTGCAGCGTGCTCAGTGCGGAGCGTGGAGGTTATGTATTTTCTTCAGCAGCTTGCAAATAAAATGCTAGTATAAGTGGCCTATCTCGTAAGAGAGTAGGCCACTTTTATTAACCAAATTCGGGGAGAATCGAGTGAAGAAAATTATCGCCATCATAGCCATCAGCGCGGCTTTCCCCGCTGCCGCTTTCGCCGAATCCATCACGCTCGATCAGGTGATTAGAGAGAGCTTGCAGAAAAATACCAGCCTGTTCCGTGTCCAGCGTGACTATGAAGATAAGCTGGCAACTGCCACGGAAACCAAGCTGCTGGATAATCCGGAATTCAATATCGATGCCACCCGCGCCAGCGGTGAGAACGGCACAGGCGCAGATGTTGAACTCACCCAGCCTTTGAAGTTTTCCCAGCTTTCCGGCGCACGCTACGGCTATGCCGAAGCATTATCCAATGTCGCCAGCACCGAACAGAAATATGAAATCCTGAAAGTGATTAACGAAACCACCGTGCTGTACACACAGGTATGGCTGCTTTCCGAGCGTAAAAAGCTCTATGAGAATTATGCCGATGATGCGGAGAAAATGAAGAAACTGGTGGGTACATCCGCAGGACAAGGCCAGACCAGCCCCGCCGCCTCGCACCTCTTTTCCTCTGATGCTGCAAAACTTCGCGCTGATTCCAACGCTGTGGAAGCAGAACTACGGCAGGTGCGTACCGATCTGGCGCGACTGACGGGGCGCAGTTACCAGCTGGCTGAATTGCAACGCCCGTCTTTTGTTGATGTGCCGCAGGACACCGAGAAATTGCTGGCCTTCGCTAAAGAGCAATCCAACCTCCGTAACGTGGTAAAAAGTCGTATTAATGCCGCAGAACGCCGCTTAAGCGTTGCAGAGCAGGATGCCGCCCTACCGGAAATCGGGCCTCGCCTGATCTACTCACGCTCACCCGATGGGGATGAAAAATCCTATGGCGTAGGCATTGCCCTTCGTATTCCCCTCTGGAATCAGAACGATGCCGAACGCAAACGTGCCAATGCAGAATTACGCCAAGTGAAATCGGAAGCAGATTTGTTCGTGAACCTGCCCCAAAAAGAGGTGATTGGAGAATTACAACAAAGTGCCGCCGCGCTGCAAGGCCGCGCCGATAGTTATTTTGAGAGTATCCTGCCCGGATACCGAAAATCGTATGAACTCACCCGCAGCATGTTCCGCCAAGGCCAAGCCGATGCGCTTGAAGTCTGGCAGGTGCGCGAAAAATTACTGACCAGCGAGAATGAGGCACTGGATGCGCTGGCGCAAGCCGTGAACGCACGCGGGCAACTGGAATTAGAACTAGGCGGAAAGCTGGAGGAAATTAAATGAAGAAGCTGTTTATCGCACTCGCATTGCTGGGAAGTATGGGGCTTGCAGGGCAAGCCTTCGCCCATGCGGGAGAAGATCATGCTGAAGCACCCGGTACCGAGGGAGGTTCGGGCGTTGTTAGTACGGTAACGCTTTCTGATACAGCCATCAACAACCTCGGAATCCAGACAGTAAAAGCGGTGATCGCCCCGCGTGCCGCCTCCGTAGATGTGAATGGCCTCGTTGAATTCCTGCCTGAACGTCAGGCAATCATTACTTCCCGCGCTGCTGGCCGTGTATCTGAGATTCACGTCAAGGTGGGAGAGAAAGTCACCAAAGGCCAAAGATTGCTTACCATACAGCCGATCTTTGTTGGAAGTTCGCCAGTTGCCATTCCATCGCCGCTGACCGGCTTTGTCACCAAACAAAGCGTGGTGCTGGGGCAGTCCGTCACGCCAGAAGCGGCGTTGATGGAAGTGGGTGATCCGTCTGAGATATTGGTGCGCGGTGTCATGTATGAAACACCGGAAGTTGGCAAGATTCAGGTGGGGCAAAAGGTGCGCGTATCCAGCAACTTGATAAGCGGTGAACCTCTTGCGGGAACGGTGCAGCGTATGGATGGCGCGTATGATCGCGGAAGCCGCACGTTCAATGTCTATGCGCTAGTAAACAATCCTGACCGTCGATTGCTGGCAAACATGCAGGTGGTGTTGTCGATTGAGATCACCACGCCCGCCGACATTCTAACCGTGCCGGTGAAAGCAATCCTCGGTGAAAGCGGCGAACAGTTTGTGTTTGTCCGTAGCGGCAATAATTTCGAGCGGCGTAGCGTGAAGCTCGGCGCAAAATTCAGCAATGATCGTGAAGTTTTGGAAGGCGTGTTCCCTGATGAAGAAGTGGTGACGGTGGGAAATTATCAGCTGCAATTCGCTAAATCAGCCGAACCTAAAAAAGACGAGCATAAGGATTAGCCATGCTCAACTCTATCATACAGTTTTCGCTAAAAAACAGGCTTCTGGTGGTTGCCGCTTCTGCCATGCTGCTGGTGTACGGCGTGTTTGTCATCAGCAAGCTGCCAGTGGATGTGTTTCCCGATCTGAATCGTCCTACCGTAACCATCTTCACAGAAGCCGAAGGGCTTGCGCCGGAGGAAGTGGAAGCACTGGTGACATGGCCGATTGAAACGGCGGTGAACGGCTCCACGGGCGTTGAGCGCGTGCGCTCGGCATCAGCTATCGGGCTTTCGATTGTATGGGTAGAATTCGGCTGGGATACCGATATTTACACGGCACGCCAGATTGTCGCGGAGAAGCTGCAACAGGCGCAGGAAACGCTGCCACAGGACGCACGCCCTGTCATGGGGCCGATTTCTTCCATTATGGGGGAAATCATGCTGGTGGGGCTAACTTCCGAAAATCCTGAAATCAGTGGCATGGATTTACGCACGATTGCGGAGTGGGATATTCGTAACCGCTTGCTTTCCATTTCCGGCATTTCGCAAGTATCAGTGATTGGCGGCGATCTGAAACAATATCAGGTGTTGGTTGACCCGCTGAAACTTAAAAATTATGGCGTGACGCTGCATGATGTGGAAGCAACCATCGCTGGTTCCAATATCAATGCTACAGGCGGCTTTCTGCTTTCTGATTATCAGGAAGGCTTAATCCGCAATATCGCCAGAGTAAAAACACTTGATGATCTGGCAAAATCGCCGTTGCCGAAAGAAAATGGCAGTCCGACACCGCTCACGCTCGATCAGGTAGCGGATATTAAACTTGGTGGCCCTCTGGCAAAGCGCGGCGATGCCAGCGTCAATGGTAGTCCTGCCGTGATTTTCTCTGTTCAGAAACAACCCGGCGCAGACACCATCAAACTCACCAAAGCGATTGAAGCCGAGCTTGCCAGCATTCAAAAAAACCTGCCCGAAGGCGTAAAAATCCACGGTGAAATCTTCAAGCAAGGCACATTCATCGAGCGGGCAATCAAAAATGTAGAGAAAGCCTTGGTCGATGGTGCGATACTGGTTGCTATCGTGCTGTTCCTGTTTCTCCTTAACTTCCGCACCACCTTTATCACGCTCACCGCCATTCCGCTTTCATTCGTATTGACGGCTATCGTGTTCAATATGTTTGGCATGAGTATCAATACCATGACGCTGGGCGGTTTGGCCGTGGCAATTGGCGAACTGGTGGATGATGCGATTGTGGATGTGGAAAACGTCTTCCGCCGCTTGCGTGAAAACCGCCATGCCGAAAAACCCCGCAACCCACTGCAAGTGATTTATGAGGCATCCAGCGAGGTGCGGAACTCCATCGTATTCGCCACCATCATTGTGGTGCTGGTATTCATCCCGCTTTTTGCAATGGATGGTATCGAAGGAAAAATCTTCCTACCGCTGGGTATTGCCTACATTACGTCCATCATTGCTTCGCTGTTCGTATCGCTCACGCTCACCCCAGCCCTTTGCTCGTATCTATTGCCGAACATGAAACGCATGAGTGCAGAACATGATGGCTGGCTGCTACGGAAAATTAAATCGCTTCAAACCCGTGTCCTGAATTTTGCTTTTCCGCATAGCAAAACTGTGCTGACAGCGGTTGCTGTCATGACATTTGCAGTGCTGGCGATGGTGCCGTTCTTCGGCAAGGAATTCCTGCCACAATTCAATGAAGGCTCGGTGACGATAAACATCCTGACCCCACCTGGAACCAGCCTTGCTGAATCCAACCGTATCGGCACGATTGCGGAAAACCTTATCCGCCAAGTGCCGGAAGCCACCGAAACCGGAAGGCGCACAGGCCGCGCAGAACGCGATGACCACGCAGAAGGCGTGCATTCCAGTGAGATTGAGGTGGAGTTGAAAGAATCCAAGCGTTCTCGCGCTGTCATTCTTGCCGATATACGCAGCCGCTTGGATGAGATTCCCGGAATCGCGGTGAATATCGGCCAGCCTATTTCGCACCGCATTGACCACATGATGAGCGGTGTGCGGGCGCAGATCGCCATCAAGCTGTTCGGCACGGATTTGGATGTGCTTCGTGCTAAAGCCGAAGAAATCCGCCAAGCCATGAGCGAAGTGGAAGGAGTGGTGGATCTGTCGGTGGAAAAGCAGGTGCTTATTCCACAAGTGCATGTGCTGTTTGATCGTGAGAAAGCTGCTACCTACGGCCTCCTTTCCGGCGAAGCGGCGGAATATGCCGAGCTTGCCATGCAGGGCAAGGCCGTGGGGCAAGTGCTGGATGGCCAGCGTACCTATGACATCGTGATGCGTCTTTCCGATGCGGCACGGAGCGACATTGAAGCCATCAAGCAAATTCCTGTCGATACCAGGGATGGTAATGTGGTGCCGCTGCAAGCGATTGCCAACGTGCAGGATGCCAAAGGGCCGAACATCATCAACCGCGAAAACGCCCAGCGGCGCATTGTGATTCAGGCCAACGTCGCCGAGCGTGATCTGGTGGGCGTGGTGAAGAAAGTACAGGCAGCGATTGATAGCAAAGTGCAGCTACCACAAGGCTACTACATTACCTATGGCGGACAGTTTGAAAGCCAAGCCAGTGCCTCGCGCTTGATTGCCGTATTAAGCCTGTTTTCGCTGGCGGGCATGTTCATGGTGCTGTTCGTGCATTTCAAAAGTGCAAACCTTGCGCTTCAGGTGATGGTATCAATACCGTTGGCCTTTATCGGTGCGGTGATTGGCGTATGGCTCTCCGGCGGCGTGTTCTCGATTGCAACGATGGTGGGCTTTGTCACGCTCACCGGCATTGCCGCCCGTAACGGCATCATGATGATCGCGCATTACCTGCACCTGATGGAACATGAGGGCGAACGCTTCGACATCGCCATGATTTATCGCGGCACATCCGAGCGGATTATCCCCGTATTGATGACCGCGCTCACCGCATCCCTTGCACTGATTCCGTTGATTATCGCCGCCGATGAGCCGGGTCGTGAAATCCTGCATCCTGTTGCCGTGGTGATTTTCTGCGGATTATTTTCCAGCACGCTGCTCGATCTCACCGTGCGCCCGCTGGTGTTCTGGAAATTCGGCAAGAAACCCGTCGCTACTTTGCTACCAGCGGCAATTACCCATTAACCCAAGGAGAATGACATGAAGAAACTACTGCTTACCACTGCGATACTGGCCTTCGCTGGCTTGCAGCAACCTGCGCTGGCGCATGAAGGTGAAGATCATTCAAAAACAGAACAGCACGGCCAGCACGAACCTTCCGCTGTGCATGATGAGGCTACCAAAATAACCACCAAAGATGGCGCTCTTAAAGTGATGCGTGACGGCGTATCCTTTATGGACGAAGCCGTAAACAAGCAAAAAGCGGACTTATTTGCCAATGGCAAAGTCATGGATCAGCTGCACGATGTGACTGTCCATATCGGAGAAGCGGCAAAGTTTCTTGAAAAAGAAGCGGAAAGTATGGAGCCGGCAAAGAAAGTCCGCTTGCTCGGCGCACTTAAACAGCTCGTAAAAACCACCACGGATTTCCACATTGGCACGCATGATAAGAATCTGGAAAAAACCTTATCCGAACTCAAGAAAAGCCAAGGCGCACTTAAACTTGTTGAAAGTGCAGCAAAATAATTTTTGAGGGATAACCGATTCTCCTGCGTACTACGAAGTGCGAAAACATAAACAGTACGCATGGAGAATGGCATGAAAACTACGGTACTATTAGCCACAACACTGCTGTTATCAGCGTGTGCGGCACAATTTACTCCACCATTGACACTTGATCAGAAATTATCACAAACCGCCACTCAAGCAGAACGCAAAGAGACCTTGCGCCTTGCGTGCCTGAATGAAGCAGAGTGGCCTGCCAGCCTGCAAAAAATCAACACCACTGGGCGTCGCGGTATTCAGCAACGGCAAAGGCTTAAGCGGTCACCTGAAATTCTCGAAATGAAATCGCTCTGCCGTCAGATGGATGACCTGACCACGGCAGACGCTGATGAAAAGTTGCCACCAAAAGATCTGGCGGCAACCTGCGCTGCTAAAGTAGCTGAGAAAAAGCAGAAAGAAGGCAAAGGCTGGGCAGATCACGCCAATCGCATCTCGCACATATGCGAAGAAATGACCAACCGCATATAAAATCAACAACAAACTCAACGGAGAATTTATGAAATTACTGCACGCACTTTTAATCGGAAGTTCACTAGCGATTGTCGCGCCCGCCTTTGCCCACGATCACGGTGAAATGGGCGGTGAAATGAAACATTGCATGCCGGGTAAAGACTGCCCGCACATGCAAAAATCAGCCGATTCCATGCAAGGTATGGATCATGGCAAAAAAGAAGGCACTCATGAGCATGGTGAAGTTGCCAAAACGCTTGCGGTGAAAGTGCTGCCACAGGGCGAACTGAAAGCGGGCAAAACCACCAAAATGCTCATGCAAATTGCCTCTACTAAGGACAGCAAGCCTGTAACACCAGAAGCAATCAACGTGGTGCATACGCAGCGTGTGCATTTGCTGGTGATTGATCCTACGCTTACCGATTACCACCATATCCACCCCACACCCACCGACAAGGCGGGTGAATGGGCGTTTGATTTCACGCCAAAGAAAGATTCAAGCTACCGAATCTGGACGGACGTAACCCCTGCGACCACCGGAAAGCAGGAATATATTAAAACCGATATCGGCAAGTCGTCGATTACCTCTCACGAGATGGATAAAACGCTTATCAGTAAGTCAGAAGCCGGTGGCTATCAATTTGCTCTCAGCTTTGATGAGCCGCTGGTAGCCGAGAAACCCGTCATGGGGAAAGTGGTAGTGACCGATAAGGCAGGAAAGCCCGTATCAAACTTACAGCCGGTGATGGGCGCATTCGCGCATATCGTAGGCTTTGGTGAGGACGGCAATACCATCCTTCACATTCATCCAATGGGCAAGGAACCCACTTCGGAATCCGAGCGCGGTGGGCCAGAGTTGCAATTCCATATCGAGCCTGAAAAAGCCGGTTTTGTGAAACTGTTCGTGCAAACACGCATTGATGGCAAAGACCTGTTCGCGCCACTAGGGGTAATTGTAAAATAACAACAAAATATCCCTTGACCTTGTAGTATACTCAAAGGTGTATGCTGTAAAAATCGAGGGAAAAATATGAAACAGCTCACCATCGGAAAATTGGCGGAAATCACTGAAGTCAGCGCAGAAACTCTGCGTTATTATGAAAGACTGAAGTTGATTTCCGCTGAATCGCGCTCACCAGCAGGGTACCGTCTTTATAGCCCTGAAGCGGTGAGGCTTGTTCGTTTCATCCGCGGCGCAAAGGAGTTGAACTTTACGTTGGATGAAATTCGCCAGCTGCTGGCACTTAAAGGTTCCGATAAAGCAACCTGCGCTGAGATTCTCAAACATACTGAAGCAAAAATAAAGCAAGCTGAAACTCGCATTCTTGAACTCAAAGAAATCAGAAAGGTGCTAAAACAACTGGCCGAACAGTGTCCCGCCGATGACAGTCCGCTTGATTGCTGCCCCATCCTCGAACATATCAACCGGAAGGCTAAAGCTGGGATTGCCGCATTGATTGTCAGCATCGCAGCTTTTTTCTCTTTGCCGCAGGTGGCCGAGGCCAAGCCAATTCCTTACGCGGGCGGTTGGATGGTTATGCAAGAGAACAATGGTTCGGAAAATCTTCTTCATATCGTCTATGCACCAACCGCCAATTATTCCATAGGTACCAGCAACGAGTGGATGCGCGAAGAGGAGTATTGGGTACACAGCCTACAATTTAACTATCTGGTGAATCGCTGGAATATGCCGGATGCACAGGGAAACCTCTTTTTTCTCTCCGGCGCAGGAGCGGCACAACAAGGCAGCAACACTGAGCCAGCGGCATGGGCAGGAATTTTAGCTGATTACGAAACCAGAAGAATTTTTGTCTCTTACGAGAATCAGGCACTTTATGCGGGGGACATTGACAAGCAATTTTCACAAAAAGCCCGTGTCGGGGTAGCGCCCTATATCGGTAAATACGATGATTTGCATACATGGTTGATGCTGCAAGTGGAGCACCAGCCTGGAATGGAAGATGAAGTCGTAGTTACGCCGCTCGTGCGGCTGTTCAAAGGCAACATTCTGGCCGAGGTCGGTTACAGCAGCGATAATACGGTCATGTTTAATTGGAATCTCACATTTTAAGGAGGAAATTATGCGTAAATTTATTCTTATCACAGCAATGCTGGCCACTTCCATCGGCTCTCCGGCATTCGCAGAAACAGCAAAAATCAGCGTTAACGGCTTGGTGTGCGCTTTCTGTGCGGAGGGTATTAAGCGCACGTTTGGAAAGCTCGATACCGTAAAAGACACCATCGTTGATCTTGATGCCAAGCTGGTGACCATCGATTTTCAGCCGAGCAAAACGATTGATGACGCAACGCTCACGACGCTCGTAAAAAATGCAGGCTATGACGTGGTAAAAATCGAACGGGTGAATTGATGCATAAGGCAAAGCTGCACCGCGGAGTTGTTCCTACCGTCGCGCTCTTTGCTTCAATGAGCACATTATTGTGTTGCGCGCTACCAGCACTGCTCGTGACGCTGGGTGCTGGTGCAGCCCTGATTGGATTGTTTAGTGCCATGCCAGGATTGGTATGGCTTTCCGAACACAAGACCCCGCTGTTTATTTTCGCAGGGATTATGCTCACGATTTCTGGAGCACTGCGCTATCTTAACCGGAATGCTCCATGCCTCGCTGATCCGGCGCAAGCAAAAGCCTGTGCGCGGCTTCGGAGAATCAGCGGCTGGATTTTTTATATTTCGGTATCAGCCTATTTTATAGGCGTTTTCTTTGCCTTTCTAGCACCGAAGATGATGCTTATGGGCATGATGTAAGTCCTTATCAGAAAACGCTTGACCTTGTACTATAGTCCAGGGTGTAGGGTCAGCCTGTTTTCAACCACCAACGGAGGAGTTACACATGCAAAATACTTCATCAAACCCTACTAAGCCTGAATGTTGCGATCACATGAAATCGCCTCAAGCCGCTACTCAAAAGGATATCTCTAAGCCGCAAGAGCATTGTTCGGAAAAACCAGCGCAGGCTGCCGAGCATCCCGTTGAAAAGAAATCCAAGAACAAATGTTGCTGCGGTTAGCGATATGTTGAAGGAACAGACTGCTCTAAAAGAAAGCCCATCCAAGCGATCGCTTCCCTCTGTCCCGACCATGAATGAGGTTGAGCATTATTTAAGGAAGCCGCCTCAAAAGCAAGTCGCCCAAGTACAGAAACCCGAGGAAGATTTGATCGAAGTCAATTATTATTCGCCGACAAGCGATTAGTGATTGACCTTTCACTATAGTCCAAGGTGTAGGGTGCAGACTTATGACAAAGAACCATGCCACGATTACTATCGGAAAATTGGCGGAAATGTGCGGTGTTCGCATCGACACGATCCGCTACTATGAACGCTTTAAGCTAGTGCAGGCGGAACGCCGTTCCAAGTCTGGCTACCGACTATACGATGCAAACAGCGTACGTCAGGTGATGTTCATCAAGAACGCGAAGGAGCTTGGTTTTACCCTCGCCGAGATTAAAAGGCTGCTTACCCTGAAATCGAGCAAGGATGCGACTTGCGCCACTATGCTGGAACGGACGCACCAGAAAATTATCGAGGCAAAGAAACAGGTAAAAGAATTAGAGCGCGTCGAGAAAGCACTTACGCACCTTTCCAAAATATGCCCAGGCGGTGATACGCCGATTAGCCAGTGTCCTATTCTTGATCACCTCTACCCCAAACACAAAGCATCTGCAATAGGCACCGCTCATGACTAGCAGCCGACCATTTTTTAATACTTTCCTCTTTTTTGTGATCATCGCCGTGGTGTTTGGTTATCACGCGGCGTTTGCCAAAGAGAACAAGCCAGATACGCATGGCGGTAACATGCCGCACTGCATGCAGGGAATGGATGCTCATTGTCGCATGAACGAAGCAATGAAGCGGATGGAAGAAGAAATGGCGGCGCATCGCGCCAGCCAGCACTGCATGCCAGATATGACAGCGCATTGCCAGATCATCGCCGATCTCGAATATATGGAAAGACGCATGGAAAACATGCGGATTACTATGCAGCATTGCATGGGTAAGGAGAAAGACTGCCCGATGCCGGAGATGAGTGGCGAAATGAAAGCGATGCGCGAGCGAATGGACTCCATGATCTGGCAGATCGAGCCACGCGGAACCGGCGAAGAAAAAGTTTTGAGGGATGAAACGAAATCCTCCGTAACAAGGGATAAACCATCCCCAGTAGTGAAAGGAGAATAACATGGCCTACCAGGAACTACACACTCATCGCAGTACAACTCGCCAGACCGCCATAGGTTTCGATGCAGGTTTGCGCGCTTACATGCTGAAAATTTATAATTACATGGCGAGCGGATTGTTGCTGACCGGCATTATCGCGCTGTTCTCCTCGCAGTCCGAGGCGGTCTTAAGTGCCATGTACACTATCGAGGGCAATGCGATCACCGGCATGAAGCCGCTGGCATGGATCGTGATGTTTGCTCCGCTTGGCTTGGTTATGTATCTCAGTTTTGGGCTGAGGAGCATGAGCTTAATGGCCGCGCAGATCAGCTACTGGATTTATGCGGCGTTGATGGGGCTGTCACTTTCTACGATATTCTTAACCTTTACCGGTGAAAGCATTACCCGCGTGTTCTTTATCACCGCTGCCACATTCGGCGGCATGAGTCTCTATGGCTACACCACTAAGCGCGACCTAACGGGACTTGGGTCGTTTATGATGATGGGGCTGTGGGGCATTATTATCGCCTCACTGGTGAATCTATTTCTTAAAAGCTCCGGCCTGCAATTCGCCGTTTCTATTATCGGCGTATTGGTCTTCGTGGGGCTCACTGCCTTTGACACGCAAAAACTCAAGAGCCTGTACTATCAGCTTTCAAACGAAGGCGAATGGGCGGGCAAGATCGTCATCATGGGCGCGCTGACTCTTTACCTCGATTTTATCAACCTCTTTCTGCAACTCCTCCACCTGTTTGGCGACAGGCGGAGATGACACAATTTCTTTCACCCCTCATTACATGGAGAATATTATGAAAAAACTGATTGTTACTACTTTTGCGCTTCTGCTTGCAGCATGCACGCAGACCAACACTTCCGGCAACGGCATGATGCAAGGCGGGATGATGCAGGGCGATATGATGAAAAATTGTCAGGAAATGATGAAAGAAGGGAAAATGCAGTGCCAGTGCCCATGCTGTCAGAAGATGATGGATGGCGGGATGATGAAAGACGGCATGAAAATGGACATGCAGCAGTGCCAAAAAATGATGAAGCAAAGCGGCGCGCCGATGCAATCTTCACCGGCGAAGAAAGCCGCCCCTTCTGGCGTTAGCACTGAAGACCATAAGCAGCATCACCCCGCGCAATAAATAATAGAAAGGAACATCTTTATGCAACATTCCCATCACCCTTCGGAGAAAGGCAGCAATGGCGAAAGCTGGCTGCTCTCACGCACCGGCATTGCCACCATCGTCGCAGTCTCCGTACTTGGCTTTTTGATTTACCAAGGCCACGGCGCGCATCTGCTCGGCTATTTGCCGTTCGCACTGATCCTGCTTTGCCCGCTGATGCACATTTTTATGCACGGCGGACATGGTGGGCATGGTGGGCACCAGCACAGCGAGGAAGATACCTCTACGCTCACGCCGGAAGAGAAGAAGAAACGCGAAACCGAGAAGAAACAAGATAAAAAGGGAGGATGCCACTAATGGAACACGCTGGCGACGTACCGGCTTATGGTCTATGGGGACTCGTCATCCTCAACTCGATCATTTTTATCGGCTTTGCCTACAGCTTTTATAAGCCACGAACCCAAACGGACTGGCGGACGTTTAACGCGTTTTCCGCCTTTGTCATCGCGCTTTTTGTCGAGATGTATGGCTTTCCTCTGTCGATTTACCTGTTTTCCGGCTGGCTTGCCAGTAAGTATCCCGGCGTGGACTTCCTGTCGCACAATAACGGGCATTTGATTCATACGCTGCTCGGCATGAAAGGTGATCCGCACTGGGATATTTTCCATATCCTGAGCAACGTCTTCATCTTCGGCGGCTTCCTGGCACTTTCCTATAGCTGGCATGTGCTATGGAAAGCCCAGCGGCGCGGCAAGCTCGCTTGCACCGGCATTTACGCCCGTATGCGCCACCCGCAATATGTGGCGTTCATCGCCATCATGCTGGGTTTTCTGCTGCAATGGCCGACGCTGCCGACGCTGGTGATGTTCCCTGTGCTGGTCTTCATGTATGTGCGGCTTGCCTATAAAGAGGAAGCGATCGCTGAGAAGGAATTCGGTGAAGAATGGCGGCGCTATGCGGCCGTAACGCCGCGTTTCTTTCCGCTCCTCGGCGCGGTGCCGCAACAGACTCACCACAAAGGGGCGGCATAATGGCGCATTCGCACGCAGCACACGAGGATCATTCCAAGCACGGCGATGACTGCCCGCATAAGCAGGCGCAGAAAGCCGCCAATGCTCACGCACATCATGACCATGCCGCCATGAAACATGATAAACCTACGGGAGGACATGGCAGCAGCGCCGGCTGTCACGGCGGCAGCCACGCCGACCACGCGCATATGGTGGAAGATTACAAGAAGCGATTCTGGATCTGCTTTGCGCTGATGTTCCCCGTGCTGGCGCTATCTCCGATGATTCAGGAGTTCCTGGGGCTTGGAGACTCCTGGCGCTTCAAGGGCGATATGTATCTATTGGCCGGTCTTTCCAGCGTGGTGTTCTTTTACGGCGGAGTGCCGTTTTTCAAAGGCATGGTCGCCGAACTTAAAGGCAGGCTCCCAGGGATGATGACGCTGATCGCCATCGCCATTACCGCTGCCTATCTCTATAGCGTCGCCATCGTGCTTGGACTGCCGGGGATGGATTTCTTCTGGGAGCTGGTATCGCTGGTCAATATCATGCTGTTCGGCCACTGGATCGAGATGAAGTCGGTCATGGGGGCGGGCGAAGCGCTGGAGCAGCTGGCGCGTCTAATGCCATCGGAAGCGCATAAAGTCATGCCGGACGGCAGTGTGCAGGATGTCCCGCTCGACCAGCTGCATCTTGGCGATCAGGTGTTGATCAAACCCGGCGAAAAAGTGCCTGCCGATGGTAAAATCATCAAGGGCAGCACGTCACTTAATGAGTCCATGCTGACGGGCGAATCCAAGCCGGTGGCGAAGGGTGCGGGCGCAAACGTGATCGGCGGTTCGATCAACGGCGAAGGCTCTATCTATGTCGAGGTCACAAAGACAGGCGGCGAATCCTTCCTATCGCAGGTGATTGAACTGGTCAAACAGGCGCAGGAAAGCAAATCCAAAACGCAAGACCTCGCCAACCGTGCCGCCTTCTGGCTGACAATGGCGGCGATTTTTATCGGCACCGGCTCGCTGGTGGCATGGCTTGTTTTCAGCGACCAGCCTCTCGCTTTCGCGCTGGAACGCATGGTAAGCGTCATGGTGGTGGCCTGTCCCCATGCGCTGGGTCTGGCCGTGCCGCTGGTGGTGGCGGTTTCCACCGCCATTGCCGCGCAGAACGGCTTGCTGATCCGCGACCGCACCGCGTTTGAAGCCGCCCGCAATATCCAGGCGATTATTTTCGATAAAACCGGCACGCTGACAAAGGGCGAATTCGGCATCACCGATGTGCTGCTGTTTGATGCCGGCATGAAGCAGGAAGAGCTGGTGGCATATGCGGCCTCGGTAGAAGCGCATTCCGAGCATCCGATCGCCAAAGGCATCGTGAAATCCTCCAGCGAGAAGTGGGAGGTGGAGAACTTCAGGGCGATCCCCGGCAAAGGTGCGGAAGGCACGGTGAATGGCAGGAACGTCAAAGCTGTTAGCCCCGGATACTTACGCGAACAAAATATCCCGATGGACGATCCGCGCTACAAAGAACTATCCGGCCAAGGCAAAACCGTAATTTTCGTGCTGATTGATAATCAGTTGAAAGGTGCCATTGCGCTGGCTGACATCATCCGGCCGGAATCGAAGGAAGCCATGCAGCGGCTCAAGGAAATGGGTATACGCTGCATCATGCTCACCGGCGACAATAAACAGGTGGCGGATTGGGTAGCGAAGGAAATTGGCCTTGATGAAGCTATTGCGGAAGTGTTGCCGCACGAAAAAGCCGCAAAAATTAAGGAAGTACAGCAGCGAGGCCTGACAGTCGCCATGACGGGAGACGGCGTGAATGACGCGCCAGCCCTGGCGCAATCCGATGTCGGCATCGCCATCGGTGCAGGCACGGATGTGGCGATCGAAACCGCCGATATCGTGTTGGTAAAGAGCAACCCGCTGGATGTGGTGGCGATCATCGGTCTTGCCCGCGCCACCTACAGCAAGATGATCCAGAATCTGCTATGGGCGACCGGCTACAACACGGTTGCTATCCCGTTGGCGGCGGGTGTGCTGTACACCGGCTATGGTATTGTTCTTAACCCTGCGCTGGCCGCGATCTTTATGGCGGGCAGCACCATTATCTGCGCGGTGAATGCGAAAAGCCTGAAATTGGGGAAATGACATGCGCGGCGCTTTCCTCATCATTCCAATTTTGTTGAGCGGGTGCGCCGAGAAAGTTCATGACGGAAAATACACGCACCAGCAATTCTGGAACAATGAGGTGCATCGCGGGCATGACATGAGCAGCGGCCAGCGGCATGACGCAGGACATGATTTTGAATGCACGGCTAACGGATACCGGCTCGATCATTGTGACAGCGATCACCACGGAGGTCATCAATGAGCGGCGTACTCTCCGGCAAAAAGGGACTGGTGGTGGGCATTGCCAATGCTCAATCGATTGCATGGGGCTGCGCTAAAGCCTTTCATGATGCCGGAGCGGAGCTTGCAGTGACTTATCTGAACGAGAAGGCAGAGCCTCATGTACGTCCGCTGGCAGAACAAATTAACGCGCCGCTGATTATGCCGCTCGATGTTCGGAATGACGAGCAGATTGATGCCGTATTTTACGCCATCGGGCAGCATTGGGGAAAGTTCGATTTCTTGCTGCACGCGATCGCCTATGCCCCCAGGAAGGATTTGCATGGGCGCATCGCCGATGCTTCGCGTGCAGGATTTCTGGAGGCGATGGACGTGTCATGTTACTCGTTTATCCGCATGGCGCACCACGCCGAGGCCTTAATGCGGCATGGCGGCTGTCTGCTTACTACCAGCTATTACGGAGCGGAAAAAGTAGTGCCGAATTATGGGCTGATGGGGCCGGTAAAGTCAGCACTTGAGAGCACAGTGCGCTATCTGGCGGCGGAGTTCGGCAGCAAAGGCATCCGCGTAAATGCGCTGTCACCCGGCCCCATCATGACCCGCGCCGCCAGCGGAATAAACGACTTTGACGAGTTGCTGGATGCAGCCCGCCAGAAATCACCCCAGCATGAAACGGTCTGCATCGAGTGCGTCGGGGCGTATGCACGGTTTTTAGTAAGCGACGAAGCACGGTTAGTTACCGGCAGCATCGCTTACGTCGATGCAGGCTACAACATTATCGGAGGTTAATATGGCTATGTTCATGATGCATATTGCAATGATTCTGGCAGTTCTGGCCGCTGCGGGCGGACTGGTAGCACTACATTACGCAGCGCAGCATAAGGCAAAATTGGTCAAGGCTGCTGGCGTCCTTCTGCTGGTTTTCGGCATCGGAAGCACTGCCTGCACCGTCTATTACGCCGCCAAGTATTTCTTCATGGGGCATTACGAACATGCCTATGACTTCAAAATGACAATGGAAGGCAACGGCCCGCACTACCATTGCAGCGGCAGCATCGGCGATTGACATGCGCGTTCTCACCATCAATGCGGGTAGTTCATCGGTAAAGTTCGCCGTATTCGATACGGCGAATAACCAGCAGCTATTCAAGTCCGAAATGGAGCGGGCTGACTCGGTGGAGCAAGCCGTTAAGCATATTCCTGCGGTGCTTGAGAATGAAGGCGTCCGTTCGTTTGATGCCATAGGCCATCGTGTGGCGCATGGCGGCGCTAAATTCCGCGATCCGCAAGTCATCAATGCCGAGGTTATCAAGGATATCGAGTCTTGCGTTCCACTGGCGCCGCTCCATAATCCGCCAGCATTGGCAGCCATACGCTTGGCGGGGACATTATGGCCGCAGCTGCCGCAGGTGGCGGTATTTGATACCGCGTTTCATCAAACCATGCCGGATCGCGCCACGTCCTATGCCGTGCCGGAAAAATGGCGCAAAGCCGGATTCAGGCGTTATGGCTTTCATGGCACGTCGCATAAATACGTCATGCTGCGTGTGGCAGAAGAACTGAAGACTTCAGCATCAGATCTTCGCATTATCAGCTGTCACCTGGGCAACGGCGCCAGCGTATGCGCCATTGAGCGCGGCGTGTCGGTCGATAATTCGATGGGCATGACCTCACTCGAAGGATTGGTGATGGGTACACGTTCCGGCGATGTCGATCCCGGCATGTTTGCGTATCTCAACCGGACGCTTGGCCTTTCCATCGAGCAGATCGAGTCGGCGCTTTACCATGAGAGCGGATTAACGGCACTTTCAGGCTTGGGGCGGGACATGCGGGATATTGAGAAAAACGCGGCGGAAGGCCACAAAGACGCACAGCTTGCCATTCAAGTTTATGCCTACCGCGCGCGCAAATATATTGCCGCCTACGCAGGAGTCATGGGTGGAGTCGATGTCATCGCTTTTACAGGAGGCATCGGCGAAAATTCCGCCTCGATGCGTAAACGCATTTGCGAGCGGTTGGACTATCTTGGTTTGGATTTTGATGACGATAAAAACATCAACGTGCGCCTTACGGATTCTGAAGCACCGCAGATTCAGGCAGATCATTCGCGGGTTAAGGTGATAGTCACCCAAACGCGGGAACAGTGGATGATTGCCAAGGAAACGGCGCGCATACTGGCGCTTGAACAAAAAGAACCCCAGCCCATGCTGTCGATCCCCGTTGCGGTATCGGCACACCATGCCCATTTAACTCAGGCGGCGGTAGAACAGCTATTTGGCAATGGCCACCAGCTGAAGATACGCAAAGCGTTAAGCCAACCAGGATTTTGGGCAGCGGAGGAAATAGTAGATGTCATCGGCCCACGCGGTGAAATTAAGGGTGTGCGTGTTCTCGGCCCTTGCCGCGATGCCAATCAGATTGAGATCGCCGAAACCGAAGCCTTTAAGATCGGTGTGGATGCGCCGATACGCTTGTCGGGCGATGTAGCCAGAACGCCTGTCGTCATTCTGCGTGGTGCAACTGGGAGCATTCAAACGAATGGAGTGATTGTTGCCAAGCGACACATCCATATGAACAGCAAAGACGCTGAGGCACAAGGCCTTCGGCACGGTGACGAGGTGGAAGTAACGATACGCGGCGGTGAGCGCGACTTATCGTTCCACCATGTTGTGATTCGCGTTGACCCGCATGTTATAACAGAAATGCACATCGATACGGATGAAGCCAATGCCGCCCATATCGAGCACAGTGGCAGCGGTGAGCTTATTTATGCTCCGGCGGAGGGCTGCGCGGCGCACATTACCCGCTGCCATATGCCTGCCGAAATGCCCACGCGATCTTGTTGCCTTAAAACCCCTGATACGAAGGAGGCCGCCTAATGCCAAAACACGCCACGAAGCCAAAACAGCGCGCCCAAGCAACCCTGCATAAAACCAAGCATTCTGCGGTAAAGGTTATGAATATTGCTGCGCCGGAAGCGGTATCCGAAGCAACAGAATCCGTTGCTCATCCGCTGGCAGATACGCCGTTTGCTCATGCCGTTGATAGCTTTCAACGCTCGATATTGTTTTGGGACGCGATTCGCAAGCGAGCCGATAATTTTCTGGAGCATGAGCGCGAAGGGCTGCCGCCCGTACTCAATTTTGAATCTGAGATGGTTTTGGATGCGCGGACGTTCGAGAAGCCGTGCAACTACGCGCTGCTGAAAATCACGCAATATGGGGATGCATGTCTCGAAGATTGCCTTGACCCGGCAAAGCCCCCTGTAATCATTGTTGATCCACGCGCCGGTCATGGCCCTGGCATTGGCGGTTTTAAGCGTGAATCAGAGGTAGGCATCGCGTTGCACCAGGGACATCCGGTTTACTTCGTGATTTTCTACCCGAAGCCGGAGCCGCACCAGACCATTCAGGATGTGCTGGCGGCACTCAGGCGTTTTGCCGAGCATGTAAAAGCACAGCACGACGATATGCCGCCCATATTATACGGAAACTGTCAGGCCGGTTGGATGCTGGCGCTGCTCGCCGCCGACTGCGAGGGGCTGGTCGGCCCGACCGTGCTGTGCGGATCTCCGTTATCCTATTGGGCAGGTGAAACCGGCAAAAACCCCATGCAACTGCAAGGAGGACTGGCCGGTGGCACATGGCTCGCCCACTTCATGGGGGATGCAGGCGCAGGAGAGTTCGACGGCGCG
>SXRF01000101.1 GCA_005792635.1 Rickettsiales bacterium | reverse complement strand
GTTCGACTCCGCTATGCTCCACCATAACTTACCAAACATCCACCAACCCCGCCAAGCCTCACTCCCACTGCCAGCCGTGGGGAGTTCGATTTCAGCCATGCTGCGGTGTGACCAAAGAGGACTGGATTTCTAGATATTGGCTTAGAATTGACGGTCACAGTCATGTTTGGGAAGCTTGATTAATATTGCTAGCAGGTGGATAAACTACTATATCTTAGAGTGAGTGGTATTAAATCAGAGATTTTTATGGCTAGGTTTCGCGCTGACTACTTCGATGTTAAAAGAAAAATCGATCTATTAAAGAAGACATGCGCTGATCAGCTGCCTGATGATAAATGCTTTCCTCTAATTAATAGTATAATGAAGAATTCTGTTGGGGTAGCCGTTGGGTTAAAAAATCCAGCCATCTATCGCTCAAGGAAAAACGATGATCATCGGCTGTTTGAGAATGTATCGGAACTAATTTATCCACCAGAACATTTGGTAAAAGAAAAGGGAAGACTCAACGCAGTTGGACAAAGCATTTTATATGCTGCTTTGTGCGAGCTTGGGACTATCAACGAATTAGCTATTAAGCTTGAAGAATGTTTTACCATTACTAAATTCAAACGCAAAGAGAGTAGTAAAGACCCTATTGTTATGCCTCTTGGTTTTAAGCGTGGCGAATATATACCGAGTGAGATGACTAGGGCGCAACAATGCGTTCATGATTTTTTGCACAGTGAGCTTACAAAAATTGTATCCAACGACGATGAGTACAATGTCACTATTGCCATCGGAAACCATATGCTAATCAGCCCCGTTAAAATGTATGAAGAAACTTTACCGCAGCTGGCTCTTGCCTATCCTAGCGTGGAAGCCATAAAAAATCGGACTACCCAAACCTATAATATCGCAATGCTACCTAAGGTTTTCGATGATCATTATGAAATGGAGGAAGCATTTGTTTATGTGTTGACTCTTGAGGATACGCATTATCAACTTAATCCATTGAATAGAGCCTCATGTAACAGCAGGGGAGAACTGATATGGCAGTTCAATTTTGAAGAAATGAAAGTACGCCTCGTGCGGGGCTTGACTTATGATAGATCGTGTTTCTCTAACGGTGTAGCTACGGGAGCATAACGGAATCGAACAACTTGCTGGCGCGTTTGATTTCTTCGATAATTTTGTCCGAACAGTTCGCACTGTATCCACTACCGACCACCAAAACCTCAACGAACTGGCACAGTGGCGTATTGATGTTGTTGGTTGATGGTGGAGATGGCAAAGAGCAGGCGGTCTATATGTTCGCGGAATTCCTTCTCCCAATCTTTTTTTAGCTGCAATTGGCAAAGCGTGAATAAATCACGCAAGAATTCAATCGTGCTGTCAAAGCTGAACATACATAAAGCATCCATAAAAGCCTCTTTGTCTGGGAGTGGAATTTTTTTAATAATCAGATATGCGCCTGTCAGAAGGTCATGCAGGGCGTTTTTCCATGGCACATAAGCAACGCCATAAATAGGGTCGGTTTTTTCAATAACTTCATCCAAATAATCTTCCGCTTGTTTTAGCATGGGTTGATAACTCACAAAAAATTGTTCAAAGGCACGCCGTGCGTTGTCTTGGTGGTCATTCGCTCTGGGTATGTCAAATAGCGTTTCCATTCACCCATATTAGCAAAATATGCGTTGGGTTTCATGGATATTTTTGTGAATGTTTTATGACAATATGGTGACAATTGAGTGTCAAACAAAAGGGTAATATATGGCAAACTTGAATTATTATAATTTACAAAAAGCAATTTATGAGAAATTAGTGGGTAGTGTGCCGCTGATGGCGGTGGTTAGCGGGGTGTTTGACTTCGTTCCGCAAGGCACTGATTTTCCTTATCTCGTTATTGGGGATGTGGCGGTTGGCGATGCCTCTAATCTGGCGAAGGCGGTGGCGGATTATCAACTAAACCTACATATCTGGAGCAGGCAGGCAGGGCATAAACAAGCCGCCGATATTATGGATATGGTTTATGGTTTGCTGCATAATGGGAATATCGCGGTTACGGGAAAAACCCTAGTATCTATGCGCGTTACTAGCAGCAATATAGAGCTGGCAAATGACAGTATAACCTATCATGGATTATTACGCCTACGGATTATTTTGCAAGACTCTTGATATATGCGCCGTATTGCAGAGCTGTGCTTGCAACCGCTGACGGAGCGCAGTCGCTGCGTGAATATAGCCCTTCGTAAGAGCCTTTGGCAGCGGTTAAAATATCATATTGCAAGCGAATTGGCGCGCGCAAACGAACTATATCTTTTTGTAAGGCAGACATGATTTGCTGATAGTCTGTGGCATCCGTTTTGCCACATTTTTTCAGGAATAAATAAGTCACTAGCAATTCTTCATAGCGGGTTTTGATTTTGTCTATTCCGCTTTCAGTGTCGCTTGCGGATTGCTCATCGGAAAATACGGATTGAATGGTGTTTTTATTGTTGTTCGCTGCATTAATCACTGGCGGGTAATAGGCTTGTTCGGGTTCTTTTGCTGGCTGTGATTGCTGCGGCACGGACGGCAGTTTTTTCACGGTTTCCATAGCTTCTTGCAGGGATTTTACTTGCGAACGCAAACCACGCAGTTGCGCTTCATAAAAAACAATAACACCAACAAAAACCGCCAATATAATAAATAAAGTCAGGGGTTTTGCGGGCGGTGTTTTAGCCATGCTTACCGCTGTTCCTTAAACGGAGTTTCGCAATCAATGCCAAGTACGCCGCTATCGGCTTTGCCAATCCGCAGGCGGTCAACGGCAAAACAACGATAATCAACTTGAAGAGTTTTTGAACAATTGGGCATCGGGTCAGCCCCTAGCGCATTGCTATTAAGGGGAATTTGGCAAGTGGGCTTTCCGTTGCAAATGGCGGAAACGCGCAGCAGAACATTATCCTCTTTTATTGGCGTGGAATTATCGGCGTAGGGCTGCGGTGAAGTGTTTTCACTATAATTATTTGCCTTTTCTAGGCAATTCAGCCCCCAGCTAGCGCGAATTACAGTGATATAATATGGCGAAATCGGCGCAGCAGTCTGGACGGCAACAGGCGGAGGCGGCGCGTTAAGGATCGTATAGGCGAAATAGGAAGCGGCAAGAATTACCGAGAGAATAACCAAATGGATCTTAAAATTCATATTTAATTCATATTGTTAGTGTTTTTCAAAAATAGAGTTAATTAGGGGATTATAGCAAATGAATCTAGATATTACAAAGTCTAAAAACGCCATATCAGCAAATTCTCTGGAGGCGCGGTTGGCGCGGCTGGAAGGGATTTTTCAGCAATTATTGCAAGTGGCTGATAATAAACAACAAAATATATTGCCAAAGGATGGGCTGGAGGCTGGTTTATTGGCGCGGATTGCCGCCATGCCAGCCAATAGAAGCCAGCAAACACCGATTATGACCACAGTGAGTGGTGGTATCTCTGGCAAAAAATCAAGCAAAAACAATCTATTGTTGAGCCAAGCGCAGATGGTCGCCGAGCTGGCGGCGGCGATTTTGCGAGCTAATCAACGGAATTTGTAGAAAACCCGCCATTGTCACGAAATTGTAACAAAAAACCGATAGTTAGAGGGCGTAGGGTTTGCTATATTAAAGCTGAGAGGGTAGTGGCATTCCCGCTATCTTCTCCTAATATTTTGGCAACTCGTAGAACTTTGAAGTTTTTATGTCTGGTAATTATAACAATACAGGGTTTCCTGCACCAGCTTCACCAATCACGGCGGAGCAGGCAGAGAAAAACTTTGCCAAGACACAAGCTGAATCAATGAAAAATTTGGTGGCAAGCACCAATGTAACTGTCGAGAAAGACGATAAAGGTCAATCACATCACTATTGGATGGGGATGGAAGTATCCGAGGAGATGCTGCCATTTTTCCAATATTTTGCCAGTGTTGCCCCGCAATTCATCAATGATTTCTTGAAAAAAGGCGTCTATGAAAATTCAAAAAAGATAGCCGAACGGGTAATTGAAGAATTTAAGATTAATGCTTCAAAAGAGGCGGGGCATAATGCGGGGCTGGCAGGGGCAGCAATAGTTAGCGGTTTGCTGATTGGTTTGCAGCCTATTTCTGAAATCGGGCAGGCTGTTCGTCTTCGTAATAAAAAGCGCACGGAAATTTATAGGTCTCTTGAAGATGTAATCGCCACCAACAGCGATTATAAACATAACGAAGTGATTCAGACAGCACTGGAGCGCAGCAATAAGATTTTTTCAGATGGTTTAAGCCGTGCTATGGCGGAATTACCAACTGTTGCGGTGAACGCTGCTTATGCCTATGGCAGCCACAAAGAGCTAGCTGCGGAAAAAAACACTGAATTTAAGGTGAAGCAAGAGTTGGCAGGTAATAAAATCGGCTCGCATTCTAAAGAGGCGGAGGATTTAATTAAATTAAATAAAGAGCTTGAAAAAGAAAAATCAGCTTTTTTTAGGAAACACGCTGGGGATGACACAGAGAGCAAAAAATATAAAGATGCTGAATCTGCTTGGGCAGAAGTTGAAAGAAAGAGAAAGCTTGAAGCAAGAGAAAAATTAAAAGCGGAGGCTGCTGGAAAAACTGGCGAAAAGGCAAAAGAAACTAATTTAGAAATGAAGATGCTGGGTATTAACGCCGCTGCGGTGTTGACACAGTCTCTTAAGAGCAAATTAAAAAAAGAAGTTTCTGAAGCCAGCAAAGAGCTTACAGCGTATGAGCAGATAATTAAATTACAGGCGAAATTTGACAATGGTGACATTCGTGAAGGGACGAATATTACCAAGCAAATTATTGATATTTTCCAAGCGAATGAAAAAGATCGCGGGCGGGCGCATATTGGGCCAGTGCTTGTCGCTAAATTTGAGCCATTGGCAAAGCGGATTGCAAAAGTTATTTCTGATGGAGAGCTTTCGCCACTTGCGCTGGTTAATCTGGTTGGTGATGGGCAGGTGATGAACCATCGTCGCTTTGTTTCCGAAGAAGAGCTGGAGCAAATAATAGATAGGCAGCGCAGTGTTTTTGCTGGGCGTGATAAAACTTCATTTGAAGATATGCTCGCCGATTTCAAAGCACCAGAGCAAATAGTTGCGGTTTTGAAGGATAATTTCAAAGAATTAAAAGGGCGTGAACGAGCAATGGTCGCTGCTTTATTGCCATATGATGTTTTAATTAATATGGGGTTCAAGCCAGAAGAGGCAAAGGCAGAGCAAAGAATGGGGCATGATCAGCTCTATGAATTTGCAAAAAAAGAGATTCTGATTATCGCGCAAGAACCTGAAGAGAAATTAGAAAAACTGGAGCTTTCTAAAGAGCAGATTTCCGCGTTGAAGGAGGCTAGCGAAAAAATTGAAAAAGGCGAAGAAAAAGACATAAGAAAAATCATTGAAGGTAGTAAGGATGATAAAAACAATATTGTGGTTTCCACAATTCGTAAGGTTATTTTAGAAGAGCAAATAGCTGGGCAGGAAAAACCAAAAAATTTCTGGACGGCGAAAATTGCGGCGAAGCCGCCTGTTAAAAAACCTGCGGAAATTATAGCAGAGCGCGGTGACGAGCAGGATTTGCTAAACACAGAAAAATTACATCGTAATAAGAATCATTCGCATCACAGCTCACAAGGCTCGGAGGCGAGGTTGCAATAAAACTGTCACAAAATTTTCACAAAAAACTGGTGGGGATGGTGTGAAAAACAAGGTATAATGCGGGTATGAGAACAGGATTTATATAGGTTTTTTGGTTATGGCTAAATTATCAGCAATTAAGGGAGGAAAGGCAGGGGGGGCTGGAAAAGCCCCAATTGGCGCGGATGATGTGCGGAAAACTTTCCCAGCTAGCACCAAAAAACCAGCTGCTAATGATGACCGATTTGATACTATAGACATAGTAGAGGAAGCCGTAGAGCATGTAGCAGAAAATGTAATTGAAACTGCTGATGGCGCACTTGGTATTAAGCCTATGCTGACTGTGCAATTCGCGCCCGCTGTTATTGGTGCTGGTGCTGGTGCTGTGGCATGGGCTGGTAATAAAACGGGTATTAATGCAGTAGCCAGTGTTGGCGAAAAATTACAAGGTGGTGTCAAATCATTCTCAGAAAAGACGCTTGCTGAAAATTTTGGACAAAATCGTGTTGGGGCGGCTATCGGGCGTGGATTCACCAAAGTTTCTAGCGCAACTGGGAATTTATTGTCCAAATTTAAGCTGAAATCTGCTGCAGCTGCTTTTGAGGAAATGCCAACCAACTTAGCAAATACAAAGGGCGCACAAGGCGTCGTGGACGGGGCTTGGGTCGCAGGCTCGGCATTGGGCATGGCTGCGGGTGGGGTTGGTTTCTTTAGCGGTCTTTCCCAGTTAAAAAGAATGGCAGCGGAGATTACAGGGCAAAAAACTTCTGCTTGGGATATTTTGACAGGCAATGTTCCCGAGGTGGTTAAGGCGGAGCGGGCGCAATTATTCAAGGGGCTTTTTGCAACGGAAGCTTCTAGTGGGCTTTCTCTTGGCGTGGCAATAAAATCTCTAGCCAAGGGTGGAATGTCTATGCCTATGATGGCTGTGCAGCTGGGGATTGGTATCGGTGCTAGCGTTTTAGTCGGTGAAGGCGCATTGCCAACCTATAGCGAAATGGATAAAGCCTTCAAGGCTGGGCAGCAACTTCCTGCGGATGCTTATGCAAAATTAATTGGAGTGGCGAGTAAAGAATTGGCGGCGAGGGGTGAAAATAATCCGTTCATGATGGCACTTGCCGAGCAATATGCTGGCGAAAATGCTAGCCCTGCGCTGGTGATGCGCGAAATTGAAAATGGCGCGGTTATGAGGCGGGTGCAGGCGATAATAGCGGCTAATGAAGCGGCAAAAATCGCACAGCCCGAACAGCCAGAACTCGCGGCGCAGGCGCAGCAAAAATCACATGTGGCAGCTCTGGAAAAACCACAAAACCAAAGACCGCTTGGAAATTTGGCGCAAAAAGAGCGCGATATTCTTGGTGACAACACGGCGAAATATATAGCGCAGCAAGCGGCGAATAACGCTCTTAGCCAAGCGCAGATTACATAGAATGATATGGTCAGAGAAGCACAAAATGCAGAAATTGACGAACGCGGGACACTAGCTAAAGTTGCAGCTGGTAATCTTGGTGTGTTGGACGCTGCGGACTTTGCGAATGTCGCCCAAGTTGCAACAGGCTTTGCCGCCAATAATCCTATATTCGGAGCAGCCAATGTTGCGGTTAGCGGTGTTGCTGGTGAGCTTGAGGCGGGAAAAGAACGCCAAAAAATTGCGAGATTGTTTAGTGACGGCGATATGCGCCGCGCCAAGGATAATCCAGCGGTTCGTGCTAAGCTGAATGAGCTGGACGACCGCTGGAAAGGCAGCATGTTGGAGTCGGCTATCGTTGTTGGCGGTGGTGCGCTGCTTGGCTTACTCATCGGCCCGATTATTGGCGGATTGCTGGGGACATTTGCTATTCCTATTCCATTTTTTGGCTCAATTGGTGGGGCGGCGATTGGTGGTTTTATTGGGCTGGTTGGCGGCGGCATAATCGCCAGCACTGTCTATGACGGTTTTATCAAAGATCAAGCGCAAGACCCGCTGCTTATCAATGAGCAGATTATCAAGCTGCATGAAAGCGGGCAGCCTGTGCCGCCAGAGCTGGTGTTCGCCGCGCTTGCTGGCAATCTATCGGGCAAAGCTGGCGAGCGAACGGATAAAATTCTGGATAAATATACAGGCACAAAATATTTTCATGAAGCAATGGGCGAGGAAAAGAATATGTCCAAGCTCACCACCATGATGCACAACCCGACGATTGACAATGCCATTCGCGCACAGACGCTGATGCCGCCTGACGATTATGACCCAACCAAACCAGTGGCGCAGCAATATGCCGAGCTTATCAATAGCGGGCGACTGAATCCCAAGGATATATTAAGGAGTGGTGCGGGGATGTATGCCTTGCCGCCTGTTAGCAATATGCGCACGGCGGCGAATAGCCAAGGTGCAGAAGCACCTGCTACACCAATGCGCGTTGCGGATGCTGGGATGATTAGATGATTGGATGATTAAGTAAAAATATCCAGTCACTCACCCTTGATCATCCGATAATCCAATTATCTATTCATCTATTTAAGGGGTAAAAAATATGGCATTCATAGAAGTCGCCTTTCCCTCGGATATTGCCTATGGTTCAAGCGGAGGGCCAGAATATTCAACCGATATTGTGATTACAAATGGTGGACACGAACAGCGCAACATCAACTGGGCGCAGGCGCGGGCGAAATATAATGTTGCGCATGGCGTGAAAACGAAAGTCCAGCTTGACGCGCTCATCGCTTTTTTCCGCGCTCGCAAAGGACGGGCGGAGGGCTTTCGTTTCAAAGATTGGAGCGATTATAAAGCGGTGGCGCAGGTTATCGGCACAGGCAACGGCACAAACAAGATTTTTCAGTTGGTAAAAACTTACACCAGCGGCGGCATCACCGAAACCCGCACGATTGCCAAGCCAGTGGTTGGCACGCTTGCTGTTTATGCGGCGGGTGTTCTGCAAGCTGGCGCGGCCTACGCGCTGGATAGCACAAACGGCAAAATCACTTTTGTCGCCGCACCCGCAAATGGCGCGAGCATCACCGCCGATTTTGAGTTTGATGTCCCCGCCCGCTTTGACACCGACCGCCTGTCGGCAACGCTGGATGCTTATGGCGTTAATAGCTGGATTGATATACCAATTGTTGAGGTGCGGGTTTAGTAAAAATCCTGTGAAATGTGAGGTATTGCACAGTTTTTAGTTTGTTATATTAAAATTAGAAGGATTGCAAATTTTAGACGCAAAATTTTTTGCAAGCTAGCGTTTAAGAGGGGCAACATTCACATAAACAGGGGAACCAGGGCATCTTTTTATAGCGTATACATTTATTTCTCCTAGATTAGAAGCATTCAAATCTTCGGCTATTTCTATCAGTTCGGCATTAAAGTTAGCATTTTGCTTTGAAGCACCATCGTATGCCCTAATCTGTATAGTGTCTCCCATTTCTTGGTTTTCTGTGTGTTCAATAACAACATGATGAACGCCAACGGCAGCTAAATCTCTACCATGCTGCTTTACAACATTGTAAAAAACACCATTAGTAACATGATTATCAATTTGTATATAGGTATTTTTTTGCGGAACTTCGCCAGCGCATCCCATAATTGCTTCTTTCATTGAGTTTAATAATGCTAACGCTAACCACAGCGTTAGTTTGGTTAATATATCACAAAAAACGGTAAAGAAATATGAAGATTTCGTGACAATTTTCAGGATTTGGATTTTGTATTGACATTCGTACTCTATTGCCGTACAATGAAAGCATGATTATCGGAAAAATTCGCCATAAAGGTTTGCGCTTGCTTTATGAGGATGATGACGCAAGGGGCGTTCCTGCATCTTCGGCGGCAAAGATTAAGCGGATATTAGCAGCACTTGAATATGCGGATGATTTAGAGCAAATAAAAACAATCCCCGCGTGGAAGTTGCATCAGCTGAAAGGTAGTCGTTCTGGTGATTATAGCCTTTCAGTTACCGCAAATTGGCGGATTACTTTTTCCGTGCAAGGAAGTTTTATCACTGATTTGAATTTTGAGGATTACCATTAGAGGAATAAAATTATGACCATGAAAAACCCACCGCATCCCGGTGAAATGATTAAGGAAGATATTATTGAGGCTTTGGGGCTGACCATAACCAAGGCAGCGGAGATTTTGGGCGTTCGCCGTGCTACTCTTTCGGATGTTGCGCGTGGTAAATCCTCAGTTTCTTCGGAAATGGCACTTCGCCTTGAGAAAGCCTTTGGTGTGAGCATGGATTTGCTGCTCAAAATGCAGGCGGGATATGACGCAGCTCAGGCAAGACTGCGTAGCGCAAGCGTTAAGGTTAGTCGTTATCAGCAGATGGATGAGGCTAGGGTTTAGTGTTACACAATGAAAGTTATGAAACTCAATAAACGAACAAAAATATTGCTTAGTGTGCTGCAAGAAATGGGCGGAAATTTATCAGATTTTCGGATGCAAAGGCTATTATGTTTATATTGCACAGAGTTTGTAAAAAATGGTGATTATTATGAATTTATCCATTTGGGGAAAAGCCCTTATTCTCTGCAAGCTGGCGAAGATAAAAAGTCACTGATAAAAAATAAATTATTAGAAAGATCAGATGATTGGATTTTGACGCAAACAGAAAAACGCTTTGCTGTTGAGCTTGATTTTTTTGAAAAAATGGCATTGCAAGATTTGAGAAATAAATTTTTCCAAGCAAGTGACGAGGACTTAGAAAAGTCCATTATATATGACGAAAATCCTAGTTTTTTAGAAGCTGATGAAATAATATTTTACACGATAGGCTATGAAGGCTTAAGTCCTGAAGCCTATATAAATTTGCTGCTGCAAAATAAGGTGCGCTTGTTGGTGGATGTACGCAAAAATGCCTATAGCCAGAAATATGGCTTTTCCAAAACTGAACTCCGCGAAAATTTGGGACTTGTGGGTATTGAATATATCCATTTGCCAGAGCTTGGAATAATTTCCGAAAAACGCAAAGAATTAAATTACGAACAAGATTATGCTGATTTATTCGTTGAGTATGAGCAAACAACCTTAAAAAATAGCCAGAACGAATTGGCAAAACTTCAAAGTTTGCTGGAGAAAAAACGGTGCATTGCCATTACCTGTTTTGAAGCTGATCATAATCACTGTCACCGCAGCCGAGTCGCAAACGCGCTAAAAGCGCGAGGTGGATTTAATTATAAAATTGAGCATTTACAACCATGCAAACATTCCAAGAACCACAAGTTAAACGAGAAAAAATTCTTGTAGCGGTGAAAACTTATACGCAAGTTTCAATAAAATACACAGAAACAGTATGCACAGCAGGATTGCTTGAGAATGGGAAATGGATACGCATTTATCCAGTGCCTTATCGTGCTATGGGTAGTGATAAAAAGTTCAAGAAATATCAATGGATTGAAGCGGATATTATAAAAGACAAAAAAGACCCGCGACCAGAAAGCTATAAATTGGCAGGTGATATAGAGCTACAGGATATTGTGGATACCAAAGATGCTTGGGAGGAGCGCAAAAAAATCGTTTTAAGCAAGGTTTATAATAATCTGGATACGCTAATTCACGAGGCGCGGGATACTAAAACCTTCACTTCACTGGCGACCTTCAAACCGAAGCGTATAATTGGCTTTTCGGTTGAGAAAAAACCGCATGTAAAAAATAAATGCGTGAATCTTATAGAGGCTATACCATTCAAATTTTACTACAAATTTGTGGATAGATGTGGCAAGCGTAGTAAATTACAGATATTGGATTGGGAATTATACCAGCTTTGCCGCAAGCTTATTCGGTTACATGGAAAAAACACTCGCAAAATAGCTAGTGTATTAAGAGAAAAGTATCTGCATAATATGAGCAAAAAAGATGTTTATCTGCTGCTTGGCACAAATAAATATTGGCATATTCGCCGCAGCAAAAACCCATTTATGATTATTGGTGTGTTCTATCCGCCAAAATAGCTGGAGCGATATACCAATTGCGGAGGTGCGGGTTTAGAAAAAATCCAGCGGTGCGCTATGCGTCAGCACAGAACACCGCAGGGGATTTTTGTTTATGGGGTTGTTCTACCGCCAGCAGGTGGAGGCGGTGGTGCTTGTTTGAATTGAGGCGGTTGTAGTTGTCCAGATATAAATTCCTGTTGTGGAATTCCTTTTTTAGGATTTTCAAGTAATTCTTTAGCAAGATTATCTGCGACTTCTTTTGTAAGCTCTTTGTGTCTCTCTGCATCCAAAATTGCTTTAACAATCTGATTTGAAGCAGTAAAATCAATTGGAACGCCAGTGCTATCTGGTGATTCACCTTTCTCTCCATACAGTATTTCACGAACCCTTTTGTTGGATTCTGTCATATCAATGTTATTCATTCCCAATCCTCCTTATTCGTTTCTTCAAAACCGCCAACCACAGCGTTAATTTGGTTAATATATCACAAAAAATCTTAAATAATTATGAAGATTTTGTGACAATTTTGCGCTAGACGGCAAAAAGAAAATTTGGTAGTATTAAATACTACTAATCTTAAATAAAGACATGTAAAAAATCATGCAAACTGCTGAAAAATTATCAATAACTCTGCCTAAAGAAATGGTTTGTATCATCCGTGACAAGGTTAGTTCGGGGATTTATGGCTCTAATAGCGAAGTTATCCGCGTTGCTTTGCGTGGTTGGATGGAGCAGGAACAACGCCTAAAATTGCTAGATAGTTCTATCGCTCAAGGGTTGGCGGATGCGAAATCAGGTCGTGTTCAACCGCTTGATGCAGTGCGCGAAGAAATGAAAGCTCGCTTTGGGCTATGAAAGTTGTAATTACGCAAACTGCAAAGGCGGATTTGCAAGAAATTGGTGATTTTATCAGGCAAGACAGCCCAAAACGAGCGGTTTCTTTTATAGAAGAGTTGCTTGATTGTTGTGCTGCCCTTGCCGATATGCCCTTGGCTTTTCCACTCGTTCCGCGCTATGAAGAATATAATATCCGTCGCCAAGTCTATCAGAATTATTTGATTTTCTACCGCGCAAACAGCGAAATTATAGAAGTTATCCACATAATGCATGGCGCAAGAAACTATGAGTTTTTGCTGTTTGGATAGCGCATTAGCAGAGCATAACCAAGATCCTGCGCTGATGCTTCGCATCCCGCAGGATGACAGAAAGAAAAAATCATGAAAACTATTTCAACTGCCCTTGCCACGCATATTGCGGGCGAGGTGACTACTCTTGCGACTTGTTGGAAGCTTGTGCGCCGCGACGCGGTTGTGCTGGGCTTTACCGAGCATGACGCGGATATAATCGTGGACGGCGTGACTTATAAAGCCGCTAGCGGCTTTACACCCAGCGCGATAAAAAACACGGCATCGCTTTCCGTTGATAATCTTGATATTGAGGGGATGTTGGACGCGGGGAATATAACCGAAGCGGACATCATGGCGGGGAAATATGACTTTGCCGAAATTGAAATTTTCATGGTGAATTATCAGGATATTTCGGCGGGAAAGCTGAAACTTCGGCGCGGATGGTTGGGCGAGGTTGCGCTCGCCAAGCAGCAATTTGTGGCGGAGGTAAGGGGGCTTTCGCAGCGATTATCACAGACGATTGGCGAGCTATTTTCGCCGTCTTGCCGCGCTAGCTTCGGCGATGCTCGGTGCAAAATAAACGCGGCAACATACACAGTAAGCGGAGCGGCAACTTCGATTGCCAGCACGCAGGAATTCACCGATAGCAGCCGCACAGAGGCGGGCGGGCTGTATGACTTCGGAAAAATATTCTTCACCAGCGGTGCGAACGCTGGTTTAAGCATGGAGGTGAAGGAATTTGCAAGCGGCGGGAAGATTACGCTCGTGTTGCCGATGCCTTATGCAATTGCCGTGGGTGATGGTTACACCATGACGCAGGGGTGTGATAAAACACTGGCAATTTGTGCAAATCAGTATAATAATGTGGTGAATTTTCGCGGTGAGCCGTTTGTTTCAGGGCTGGATAAGATGCTGGAAACGGCAGGAACGCGGACGATAGGGTGACGATAGGGTAATTTATGCAAGTGATGCGCGATTTTGTGAATGGTTTATTCTCGGTTCTTAAAGTTACCAGCTCGCCGCTGCTTTACCGCTATACATATCGCAATTCGGCGGAGGGACTGCGCAAAGACTGGCTTAGCATCGCTGGCGATATTGAAAGTATAATTGGCAAATTAGAAGAAAAAGACAATGGCAATAAATGATAATCAAAATGATGAAAAGCTGACCAAGGCGGGCGGGCATTATAACCGCGGGGCTGGTGGCGGGCGCGAGAAAATGCAAAACCGCACAGTGGAGATTTTGCCGCATCCAGAGGTTTTGGAAAGCTATAATTATGTGGTGGATGGTTCAGCGAAAATGATCCTCACCATGTTTGAGATGGAGCAGAAACATCGTCATGATTGGGAAATTCAGGCTCTAAAAATTCATGGGACTTCCTCGCTAGTCGGGCAGATTTTAGGGTTTTTTATCGCCGTTGCCGTGTTCGTTTCCGCGAGCATCATCGGCATGTATGGTAACTCCACCATCGCCGCGACCATCTGGGTTTTTGGCATGGCGATTATCGTTATGGCTGGCTTGGTGTGGACTTACGCAAAATCCATGGGGCAACGCCCGCTTTTCGCCCGCCCGACCATGCGTACCCACTTCCGCCCGCAGAAGGATAAGGACGCGGGGGATGGTGGGGAATAAGTTCGGAATTTAAGAGGTATTTGCCCTATGATTAAAGGAATACAATATGTAACTGATATGGTTGGAAAACCGATTGCCGTGCAGATAGATCTAAAAAAATATGGTGCGCTGTGGGAAGATTTTATTGATGTCATAATCGCGGAGTCGCGCAAGAAAGAACCGCATTCATCATGGACGGATGTAAAAAAACGCCTTGCTAAAAAAGAGAAATAATTTGTGAAACTATATGAAGTTACAGTTTCTCGTTCTGCGGAAAAGGAGCTAAACAAACTTGGCTCTATATGGATTGATAAAATTTGCAGAGCTATTGAGAATTTGGCAAAAGATTCTCGCCCATCTGGTTGCGAAAAACTAAAAGGTTCAAAGGACTTATGGCGAGTGCGGGTTGTCGATTACCGAATTGTCTATGCCGTTGATGATGAAATCCGCATAGTTTCCGTAGAGCGCATCGCTCACCGAAAAGAAGTGTATGATTAACGGAAATCTGCACCCACTTCCGCCAGCAGAAGGATAAGGACGCGGCGGAAGAATAATCTAATAAATTTATACTATTAAAACTTCAAATCATAAGTTAAATAGCATGCACTATTTTGAGTAGATGAGTAATTACACGGGTTGCTGGTAAATGGTGGATAATTTAGATTTCTCCCTTGAATTCTACCAGATAATTTTTGTCCGTCATCAAATTTTGTATCAAAACTAAATGCCTCACTTGATGGTATGTTATTATCCCATGCCCAAGTTGCTCCTGTATCTCTTGTAATTCCACCAATAATAAAATACTCCCTGCCATTTATAGGCATCATGTTTCCAGTGCCAAGGAATATACTAATTAGCGAATTATTCCAAGGAGTGCCAACAGCATTAAAACCATCTTGAATGCCGCCAGTTGAGGGTAGGCGGATATAGGCAAAATTACCCTCTATTAAACCCGCCATCGCTAGGTGTTGCCAAAACGAATAAACTTCAACGGGGGATGTATAGGCAAAGACTATTTGACCATTACCATCACCATTGCAGGTTGCATTAAGAACAATGGTTATCGTGGAAGCACAGGAAGGTGAAGTTGGAAAGAAAGCTGTAGCATTATTCATATCACCAGGAAGCTGATTATATTTAGTTCTAAAGGTATTAATTGCTGTTTCATAGCGAACTATTTGTGAATAAGTATTTCTCATTTGGCTTGCCAAAATCATGCTGTTTCCAACCATTATTCCACCAACAACTAGTCCAATAATTACTAAAGCTATGGATAACTCTATCAGGGTAAAGCCAAGCCCGTGAAACTTTTTACTCTCTCTCTCTCTCTCTCT
>SXRF01000100.1 GCA_005792635.1 Rickettsiales bacterium | reverse complement strand
CACCAACCGCGATGTGCGCTTTGCCTCCAACCGCAAACAGCCAATTCATGAGCTGATGACCAAAGAAAATCTGATAACAGTAAAAAAAGACACTAGCCAAGAAGAAGCCAAGCATTTGCTGCACAAGCACAGGATTGAGAAATTACTGGTGGTGGATGAGGCGTATCGCTGCATCGGGCTGATTACTGTAAAAGATATTGAAAAAGCACAAACCCACCCACATGCCAGCAAGGACGAACGCGGTCGCCTGCGCGTTGCCGCCGCCACTGGTACAGGCGCAGACGGCTTAAAACGGGCAGAGGCGTTGATTGCCGCTGGCGTTGATGTGATAGTGGTGGATACCGCACATGGACATTCCAAAGGGGTTTTGGACAGCGTTCGCACCATTAAAGACATGCACAAAACGGCGCAAATTATCGCGGGAAATATCGCCACCGCCGAGGGCGCGGAAGCACTGATAAAAGCTGGTGCAGATGCAGTAAAAGTCGGCATTGGGCCGGGGTCAATCTGCACCACGCGGATTGTGGCTGGTGTTGGTGTGCCTCAACTTTCGGCGATTATGGATGTGGTAAAAATCGCTGGCAAGCTTGGCGTACCGATTATTGCTGATGGCGGCATAAAATACTCTGGCGACCTCGCCAAAGCCATAGCCGCTGGTGCAAACTGCGCGATGCTTGGTTCGCTTTTCGCTGGGACTGAAGAAAGCCCCGGTGAAGTGGTGCTATATCAAGGCAGATCATATAAAACTTATCGCGGAATGGGCAGCGTGGGCGCGATGGCTCGCGGCTCGGCGGATAGGTATTTCCAGCAAGAAATCGGCGATAAATTAAAGCTCGTTCCCGAAGGTGTGGAAGGGCGCGTACCGTTCAAAGGCGCGGTTTCTGGCGTGGTGCATCAGCTGGTTGGGGGCTTAAAAGCCGCCATGGGCTATACAGGAAGCCGCACCATCGCCGATCTGCAAAAAAACGCGGAGTTCGTCCGCATAACCAACGCTGGACTACGCGAATCCCACGCCCATAACATTTCCATCACAAGGGAATCACCGAATTATCGCACGGAGAGTTAGGGATTGACAATGCGTACGCTTTTGTGTACCGTTAGTGGATAGGGAGAAAAATATGCAAACTATCATAACCGCGAGTGAAGCCAGAGCCAATATATTCCGCCTGATGGATCAGGTTAGCGAAACTCATCACCCTGTTTTTATAACTGGCAAGCGCAATAACGCGGTTATGGTTTCTGAGGAAGATTGGCGTTCTATTCAGGAAACTATTTATCTATCTTCAATACCCAATATGGTTGAGTCTATTATAGATGGTATGAACACGCCAATTGAAGAATGTGACGACAAAATAGAATGGTAAAATATTCTCTAAAAGTTAGCAAGCAAGCGCAAAAAGATTCTAAAAATCTTTATTCCGCTGGTTTGAAAGAAAAAGCAGAAATGTTGGTTGATTTAATATTAGAAAATCCTTTTGCAACTTATCCTGCTTATGAAAAACTTTCTGGCAATATGGCAGGAGCATATTCCCGTCGCATTAATGCACAGCATAGGCTGGTTTATGAAGTCTTGGAAGAGGAAAAAATTGTAAAAATACTACGAATGTGGACACATTACTAATGACCAAAAACCGCTATATTTTGACTATCTCTTGCGTTGACATTCGCGGTATTGTGGCGGCGGTTAGCGGCTTTCTTGCCGAAAATTTTGGCTTTATTATTGAGTCCGCGCAGTTTGGCGATGCGTCCACTGGGCGGTTTTTCCTGCGCATTGAATTCAGTGTTGATAATGATAAATTTTCCATAGAAACGATGAAATCATTATTTGCGGAAAAAGTGGCAAAACCATTCTCCATGCAATGGGAAATCGCTGATAAGTCTTGCAAAAGCCGCGTATTAATCATGGTTTCGAAATTTGGACATTGCTTGAATGACCTGCTCCATCGCCACGCCACGGGGCAGCTTGCTATTGAAATCCCCGCAATTATTTCTAATCACACCGACCTAGAACGAGTGGCGAAATGGCATGATATTCCGTTTTATTATCTGCCTGTAACGCCGCAAAACAAAGCTCAGCAAGAAGAAAAATTGCTGGAAATAGTGAGCAGGCAAAAGATTGATGTGGTGGTTCTGGCGCGATATATGCAAATTTTATCGCCTGAATTATGCAAAAAACTCGAGGGAAAAGCGATAAATATTCACCATTCCTTCCTGCCCAGCTTTAAGGGGGCGAAGCCATATCAGCAAGCCTTTGACCGCGGTGTAAAACTAATTGGTGCAACTGCCCATTATGTGACGACAGACCTCGACGAAGGGCCAATTATTGAGCAAGAAGTTGCGCGAGTTGACCACACCAACCAGCCAGAGGATCTCGCCGCCATCGGGCGCGACACCGAGTGCGTCGCCCTCGCCCGCGCCCTCAAATATCACACTGAACGGCGGGTGCTTCTTAACGGCAAAAAAACGGTGGTGTTTAAGTAGGTTTTATCTGCCACCGTATGGGACATTAATTGTAAATCCAGCAGTTCTATTTTGCTCTTTAACTGGACTTCCATCTTCAAATGCTTTTGCAATAATTGTATGGATGTTTGGAGTGCTATCAACGGCATTCTGTGCGTTTTTCACACGCTCTTTTTCTGGAATAGTATGTTCACTTCTACCATCATTACGCGCAAAATGAATAACGGTTCGCGTTCTGCCATCATCAAGAATTTCCATGTCTATAATCGGTTTTTTCTGCATCTTCCTATCAAGAGCATCAAGGGTTTCTTGGTTTATATTGCCGTTTATATCCAACAGATTATCATATTGAAAAAGCTTAACCATGCGCTTTGTTTTTTCACCCAATTTGCCGTCCACCACCAGCAGCGGCTCACCAGCATACAAATGTTCGTTAGTTTGTATTTTGTGATTAAAAAACTTCTGAATTTCTTTAATTTTATCTTCGTTTATCTGCATATAATCTCCACATGTCGTCCATAACTTAATAAATCTATGCCTTAATATAGCACAGAATTGTTACAATTTGATGACAGAAATTAGTTTTTGCTTAAAAAATCTTTAACCATCAGCAAATCCTGCCACGCTTGTTTTTTGGCGAGTGGTTGGCGCAGGAGATAAGACGGGTGATAGGAAACCGCGGTTTTTATTGGTTTTTCTATGTAAGTATTGGAATATTCATAAAATTTTCCGCGCAGGCGCGACATGGAAAGGTCGTTATTAAGCAGCGTGTTAGTTGCCGTGCCGCCAAAAAGAATAAGCAGGTCTGGCGAGATTAGCGCAATATGTTTTTCCACGAAAGGCAGGCAAATCGCGGTTTCCTCTGGGCTTGGCTGCCGATTTCCCGGTGGTCGCCAGAATATCGTGTTGCTGATATAAACTGTTTCAGCTCGAGAAAGCCCAATTGCGGCGAGCATTTTATCCAACAACTGCCCACTTTGCCCACAAAACGGGATACCCTGCACATCTTCTTGCGCTCCGGGGGCTTCACCAATAACCATAATTTTTGCATTCGGGTTGCCATCGGCGAACACTGTCTTGGTCGCGGTTTTCTTAAGCGCACAACCATCAAACTGGCGCACAGCCAGCTCTAAATCCGCCAAATTCTGCGCTGCATCCGCCATTTCCCTAGCTTTTGCCATCGCCGCACTCGGTGAATGGTGGAGTTTGCCTTCGGGCTTCGGGGTTCTGGCTTCGGGAATAGCTGTTTCTGACAACTGATAACTGACAACCGACAACTGGTTGCATGGCTCATCCGCCACCGCCTCGTCCACCCCAGCTTCTAAATACCATTTAAGTAATGATTTATTATCCATAGATGGCTATAATGATAGGAATGCTGAATAATGTAAAGCGTGAGAATATATGACCGAAGTTATGAATTATGATGTGGTTATTGTGGGTGCGGGGGCGGCTGGGCTGTCGGCGGCGATTCGCCTGAAACAGCTCGCGCCAGATGTGAGCGTTTGCGTTCTGGAAAAAGGCTCGGAAGTTGGCGCACATATCATTTCTGGCTGTGTTCTTGAGCCTCGCGCACTGAATGAATTATTGCCTGACTGGCGCGAGCGCGGCGCACCGCTGGATACGCCCGCGACCGAGGATCGCTTTTTATTCCTCACCAAAACCCGCGCTATCCGCCTGCCTACCCCGCCGCAAATGAACAATCACGGCAATTATATTATTTCGCTGGGCAATTTCTGCAAATGGCTGGCGACGCAGGCGGAAAGCTTGGGTGTAGAGATTTTTTCTGGCTTTCCCGCCGCGAAATTGATTATTGAAAATGAGCGAGTAGCGGGCGTGGTTACTGGTGAATTTGGCATCGGCAAGGACGGCGCGAAAAAATCCACCTATCAAGAAGGCGTGGAAATCCGCGGGAAATACACGCTATTTGCCGAGGGTTGCCGCGGCTCACTGTCGCAACAACTAATGGAAAAATTCAACCTCCGCGCCGAATGTGACGCGCAGACCTACGGCATCGGCATCAAGGAAATCTGGGAAGTAAAACCCGAGAATCATAAGCTAGGACGGACGCAGCACAGCGTTGGTTTTCCTGTGTCTAATTCCGTTTATGGCGGCTCGTTTATTTACCACGCGGCGGATAATAAAATCGCAGTTGGCTTTGTCGTTGGGCTGGATTATCAAAACCCATATCTAAATCCTTACGAAGAATTCCAAAAATTCAAAACCCACCCAGCGATTGCGCCAATTTTTGACGGAGCGCGGCGGATTTCTTATGGCGCACGCGCACTGAATGAGGGTGGATTTCAGTCAATACCGAAGCTCACTTTTGCTGGTGGCGCACTGATTGGCGCAGCGGCGGGTTTTATGAATGTGCCGAAAGTAAAAGGCACGCACACCGCCATGAAATCCGCCATGCTGGCGGCGGAGGCGGTTGCCGCAGCGATTAACAGCGGAAATGACGACGACTTGCACCAATATAATGACGCGCTAAAAAACAGCTGGGTGTATAGCGAGCTTCGCGCTGTCCGCAATATCCGCCCAAGCTTTCGCTATGGCTTATGGGCGGGGCTGTTATATGCGGCGATTGACACATTTATATTCCGCGGCAAAGCCCCGTGGACGCTGCATCACCACCCTGATCACACGCAATTAAAACCCGCAAAAGCTTGCACAAAAATCAGCTATCCAAAGCCAGACGGAAAGTTGACATTTGACCGCTTGTCCTCGGTTTTCCTGTCCAGCACCAACCAAGAGGAAGACCAGCCAGCGCATTTAACGCTTAAAGATGCCAGCGTTCCCATTGCGCTGAATTTGGCGGAGTATGACGCGCCAGAGCAAAGATATTGCCCAGCAGGCGTTTATGAAATTGTGGAGGAAAACGGAAAACCCGCCCTGCATATCAACGCGCAGAACTGCGTCCATTGCAAAACTTGCGACATAAAAGACCCGACGCAAAATATCGTGTGGAAAACGCCAGAAGGCGGCGGTGGCCCGAATTATAATGGGATGTAGCGGCTAACGCGATTTTTCTTTGGAAGGGAATAAATTATCAAAAAATCTATTGCCATTAGCAATAGTTAAGCCAACTCCAAGAGCAATAGTCGCAGCGGTGAAAGCAAGAACCACTGCCTCCGAACGCTGATCTGGGTGAATGCCTTTTAATTTACTGCCTATTGAATCAAACCCTAATTCTTCCAAGCGAGTTTTATAAGTATCAGACCAACTAGCATGATAGGCTTTCATTCTGTTTGGTAAATCCTTAAAGGCAGAAGCTTTAACCTCTGCTCTAAAATCAATCGTTTTTTGTTGCAATGTTGGTGTGGCATCCATTTTCTTCAAATGGTCAAACAATTGATTATTAACAGTATAATTGAAAGCATAATAGCCAAAACCAGCAGAAATTGGATACGCCAAAACATTTGCCACTTTGTTGAAAGTAGACAATTCCTCCTGTTTTTTTGGCGCGTCTGTGGCTTCTTCAATCATGAGTTGACTTTAACACAAGCCAAAATCTAGGGCAATAAGGGAAAGATGACAGTTTTATGACAATTTCCATATTTTCGAAGAAATGTCATCTTTGTATCGCGCATATTCCAATAATACAGGGAATAAAATTGCTCTGGAAGTGTGAAAATGAAAAAAAATTACAAATTTATCAAGAATAAAAAAAATAAAAAAATCAGCCGTATTTTTACAGGTGAATTCAAAAATATCAAGTGGTTACAACGAGAACTTAAAGTAAAAAACGGGGTGTTTTGGGATAAAAAAACGCCCAAAAACGCAATTTTTAGAAATTTAATTTCCCATTTTCCAGCCGCACAATTCTATCCATCCGCCCCGCCAACTCGAGATTATGGGTCGCAACAAGGGCGGATTGCCCCCGTTCGCGGGCTAGTCGCATGAACATATCGAACACTTCCCCCGCCGTTTTGGGGTCTAAATTCCCCGTTGGTTCGTCGGCAAGCACAAGGGCGGGCGAGTTGGCAAGGGCGCGGGCGATGGCAACGCGCTGTTGTTCACCGCCAGAAAGCCGCGCTGGGCGATGGCTCATCCGCGACGAAAGCCCAAGCTCCCCGAGCAATTCCCGCGCGGTTTCCTGCGCCATTTTTTCCGAAACTCCCGCAATCATTTGCGGCATAACCACATTTTCCAGCGCGGAAAATTCGGGCAGCAAATGATGAAATTGATAGATAAAACCTAGATATTTCCGCCGCGCCATTGTGCGTTTTTTGTCACTTGCCGAGCTTAAATCTTCGCCGCGAATGGCAACTGAGCCGCTGGTCGGGTTATCCAGCAAACCCGCAATTTGGAGGAGTGTGCTTTTACCAGAGCCACTTTGCCCAACCAAAGCCACCACCTCGCCAGCCTTCACTTCTAAATTCAAGCCAGAAAGCACCGCGAGCTTTTCACCTGCTTGGCTGTAGGTTTTTGTGATATTTTTTAGCTCAAGTGTGGAATTGGTCATAATATAACCCCCAATATTATTGCTTCACCACACTCCACACTCAAAACTCCAAACTCGTGCTTACTCATATCGTAAAGCCTCCGCTGGGTTGAGCTTGGCGGCGCGGCGGGCGGGATAAATGGTGGCGAGGAAGGAAAGAGCGAGCGAGAAAACCAGCACACCCGCCACCTCTGACAGATCCACCTTTGACGGCAAATGCGAGAGGAAATAAAGCTCGGCGGGGAATAATTTATGTCCCATCATGCTTTCCAGCCAAGATTGTATATTCTCGGTGTTAAAGGCAATCAGCAGCCCAAGAAACAAGCCAATAAGCGCACCCATAACGCCGACACTTGCGCCACACATAAAAAATATCCGCGATATAGAGCCGCGACTTGCGCCCATCGTCCGCAAAATCGCAATATCGCGCCCTTTTTCGCGCACCAGCATAATCAGGCTGGAAATGATATTGAACGAGGCAACGAGAATAATCAGCATGAGAATTAAAAACATCACATTGCGCTGCACCAACACCGCCTCAAAAATATGGTTGTTGGAGGTTTTCCAATCATAAAGGCGATAACCGCCATTATAAGCCGCATTAAGCAACTGCGAAGCCTCGCGGGCAATGTCTAGCGCATTGTCTGGATTGTCGCTTATAACCTCAATCGCGGAAACATTATCCGCGTCATTTTCGTGGAGCTTGAAATAAATCTGCGCCTCGGAAAACGGCATGAGAATTAAGCCGCTGTCATAAGCGAACATGCCGACCTCAAATGTGCCAACAATAGGATACGCCTTCACCCTCGGCACAACGCCCGCAATCGTCGCCCGACCATCTGGCGAAATCAGCGTTATATCATCACCCACACGCAGGCGCAGCTTATCCGCCATCCGCGCACCGATTATCACCCCCTCACCGCGCTTAAAAGCCGCAAGCGAATCCGCGTCAATTTTTTTCACCAGCAAGGGTTTTTTATCCAGATCCTCCGCCCGAAAACCAGAGACCATCGCGCCCGTATTAACGCCGTTCGCGCTTGCCATAATCTGCCCTTCAATTTTGGGCATGGCGTATTTTACGCCAGCAATTCCCGATAAATCGGTGCTTAATTTGTCATAATCAGCAATTCCGCCGCGCTCATTGGAATAAACTGTTACATGTCCTTCCAGCCCGATGATGCTGTTGATTAGTTCGCCGCGCACGCCGTTCATCACCGATAAAACCACAATCAAAGTGGCAACGCCAAGCGCAATACCCACCAGCGAAAACAGCGCGATAACCGAGATAAAACCTTCCTCGCGGCGGGCGCGAAGATAACGGGCGGCAATGGTGCGTTCAAATTTTGGAAACATTTTTGGCATAATAAACAATTATACAACAAAGCCAATCAGAAAAATCACTTGTTATTTGTTGCTGTGTATTTATCACTGTGTTATAAAAACCATCAACATCAATAGCTAGCATATTATAAAAACCATGGCTGATAACGAACCAACAAAACCAGAGGACGATGCGGCAGCCGCCGAGTGGGCGTCTATGCTGGAGCTTGAGGAAAAAAAGGCTGGAGAACCCGCGGCTGATGACGAGATGGCAGCGGCAATGGCGGCGGAAAGTGGTGAGCCACCGCGTGTTCTCAATCAGGATGAGATTGATTCCCTGCTTGGTTTTGATGTAAAAAAAGATGGTGGCGGCGGGCGGACAGACGGAATTTTCGCCATCCTTGATAAATCCATGACGGCGTATGAAAAATTGCCGATGATGGAGGTGGTTTTTGACCGCTTGGTGCGCCAGCTTTCAACTTCCTTACGCAATTTCACCTCAGAAAATGTTGATGTTAATCTGGAATCCATGGTTAGCATCAAGTTTGAGGATTATCTGAACTCTATCCCCCTTCCCGCTTTGCTGCTGGTTTTTCGCGCTGTTGAGTGGGAAAATTTTGGGCTGATTACTGTTGATAGCTCGCATATTTATTCCATGGTGGATATTTTGCTGGGCGGCAGGAAGTCCGATCGCCCAATCCGCGTTGAAGGTCGCCCATACACTACGATTGAGCAGGATATTGTAAAGCGCATGGTGGATGTGGTGCTGGCGGATATGAGCGCGGCTTTTGAGCCACTTTCGCCCGTCACTTTTCATTTTGAACGCTTGGAAAATAACCCTCGCTTTGCCACGATTACGCGGCCGGGAAACCCTGCCCTGCTCGTGCGTTTCCGTGTGGATATGGCGGATGATCGCGGCGGAATGCTGGAAATTCTTCTGCCACACACTACGCTTGAGCCTGTGCGTGATTTGCTGTTGCAAATGTTCATGGGCGAGAATTTCGGCAAGGACACAGTCTGGGAAAAATATCTGGGCAAGGAACTGCGCGGAACGAATATTGAAATTGAAGCGATTTTTAACGAAAAAGTCGTGTCGCTGCGCGATATTATGAGCCTGAAAGTTGGCAGCACCATGCTGCTTGATTGCGCTCCTGATGACGATATAACGCTTCGCTGTGGCGGCATTCCTGTGACCACGGGAACGCTAGGGCGAGTGCGCGAAAATATCGCCATTTCCATTCACGACCCTGTGAAGCAGAAAACGCGGGAGACGCATCTATGACCCTTGGAGTTATATTGTCATGCCAGCGTAGGCTGGCATCCAGTTACAACCATCTTTCTGGATGCCACATCGCTAAGTTTTCCTCGCACCTCGCTACGCTAGCTGGTAAAACTTGCGTCTGGCATGACATGGAGACGCATCTATGATTTCTGTTAGCGAATTGTCATTCAGTGGTCGTCATCCCCGCCTTGTGCGGGGATCTATTGACACAAACTCCGCCTGTGGCTTTAGCCCTAGATCCCCGCACAAGGCGGGGATGACAATGGAGACAAAATTATGACACTGGGCGTTATGAGTTTGTTGCTTAATCTGCTCATCACGGGCTTGTTGATGGCGACTATCAGCTATTGCTGGGTGCTTAACCGCCGTATAAAAATTCTGCAAGACAGCAAAAGCGAGCTTTCCAGTTTGCTTAAATATTTTGATGAATCCACCACCCGCGCTTCCGAAACGATTATCGCTTTGCAATCCGCCAGCAAAAAAATTGGCGAGAATATTCAGGTACGGATTGATAAAGCCAATTTTGTGATGGATGACCTTAATTTTATGATTGATAAAGGCAACCGCCTTGCCGACCAGCTGGACGCGAATTTCGCCGTCAACCGCGCCCGCAGCCGCGTTAATGTTGAGCCAATAAAAGAGCCAGAAATAGCGAACGAGCAGGAAGAGGAATTTTTACCAAGGCACAACCTAAAACCACAGCCCGTTTTGGAAAAAAAATCAGAAAAAACAGCGGCGAAATCATCAGCCAGCGCGTCAATTGAAGCGGTGCTAGATCGCGTTATCGGGCGGGTAAAACCTGCGGCTGGTAGGCAAGAAAAATCTCCTGAAAAATTCCAAGAAAAATCAGATAGTAATAATCGCTCAAAAGCCGAAAAGGAGCTTCTGGACATGATTCGCGCAGGTATCAAAGGATGAGTTTGTTTAAGCGCAAAATATTCCGCCTACTTCCCGCGACGATTGTCACTGCGTCGTTGCTGCTTGGCGTAAAAATTATGGGCATGGTGCGCGATACCGAGTCGCTATTCATCGGCAGTGTAGAGGCGCAGCAGCCAGAAAAACCCACCAATATTTCTGCGGAAAAGCCCGCCGCTGCTGACCAAGAAAAATCCGCCAAAAAGCCAGAGGAAAAAAAACCTGAAGAAAAACCAGCCGAAGGCGGCGAGCATAAATCAGAAGAAAAGAAAGAAGAAAAAAATCCCAATGTTTCCAAGGAAATAGATAATACCGCCGATCATCGCTATACGGATGTGGAGGTGGAGTTGCTGCAAAGCCTGTCCAAACGCCGCGAGGAGCTTGAACGCTGGGAAACCAATATCCAAATAAAAGAAGCCGCTCTTGACGCTACGCAAAAGCGCATTAATGAAAAAATTTTACAAATTGAAGCAATGAAAAAACAAGTGGCTGCGCTACTGGAAAAATACAACGCGCAGGAAGACGCAAAAATTCATAGCCTAGTGAAAATCTATGAAAATATGAAACCAAGTGAAGCAGCGCGGATTTTTGACGAGGTGGAAATGCCAATCTTGCTGTTGGTTATTGACGCGATGGCGGAGAAAAAAGCCGCGCCCATCCTCGCCGCAATGAATCCAAAAAAGGCAAAGCAGCTCACCGTTGAGCTGGCAAACGAGCGCAAAATAAACAGCAAAATAACAAATGGGGCAGCTGATACGACTACTGCCGAGCCGCCTGCAACCACACCACCAACCGCCACACCGCCTACACCACCTGCGGCGGATGCTAATGCAAAACCAACCCAATAATATTAATCAGCTAATCAGGAATAACAAATGACTACTCAGACCGCTAAAACCGAAAACTCGCACCGTTTTACACCAACTATTTTTCGTGAATATGACATTCGCGGCATTATCGGCGAAACTTTAGGCGCGGATGATGCTTATTACATCGCCCGCGCCTTCGCCACCAAAGCCAAGGAATTACAGCCAGACGGCTTTATCTGTGTCGGGCGCGATGGGCGCATGAGTTCGCCAGCCCTCCACGCCGCCGTTTGCAAAGGCATAGCCGACAGCGGAATGAATGTTTTAGACATCGGGCTTGGGCCAACGCCAATGCTTTACTACGCAGCCTACACCAAAAAAGCAGCGGGCGGAATTATGATTACTGGCTCGCACAACCCGCCAACTCATAACGGCTTCAAATTCGTTCTGCAAAATAAAGCTTTCTACGGCGCACAAATTGCCGAACTTCGAGAAATCGCCGAAAGAGGCAAGCTCGCAAATGGCAATGGCAAAATTGAAGTGCAGGACATCCGCGAAACCTATATTTCCGCGCTGCTGGCGGCTTATGACGGCACTCGTGAATTATCTGTTGCTTGGGACGCAGGAAACGGCGCGACGGGTGAGATTATGACGGCTCTGACCAATCGCCTAAGCGGCAAACACACCGCGCTTTTTGCGGAGATTGATGGTAATTTCCCGAACCATCACCCCGACCCAACTGTGCCAGAAAATCTGGTGGATTTAATAAAAACTGTGCGCGAAAAAAAGCTGGCCGTTGGTATTGCCTTTGACGGCGACGGCGACCGCATTGGCGTGGTGGATGATGAGGGCGCGATCCTGTGGGGCGATCAGTTGCTGATGCTCTATGCCGCGGATATTTTACGCGAAAAACCCAAGGCAACGATTATCGCCGATGTGAAAGCAAGCGGCGCATTATTTGAAGAAATTGAACGCCTCGGCGGCACACCGCTAATGTGGAAAACTGGGCATTCGCTGATAAAATCCAAAATGGCGGAAACTGGCTCGCCGCTGGCTGGCGAAATGAGTGGGCATTTATTCTTTGCCGATAAATATTACGGCTTTGACGACGCGCTCTATGCCGCTGTGCGCCTGCTTGGTTTGCTGTCGCGCTCGGGCAAAAAACTTTCCGATATGCGTAAAGCCTTGCCGCAGCGCATTAATACGCCTGAAATCCGCTTCCCGTGTGATGATTTGCGGAAATTCTCGGTGATTGATGAGGTGAAATCTCGCCTAACCGCCGCACAGGCAAAGTTTAGTGCCGTCGACGGCGTGCGCGTTTCCACCGCTGATGGCTGGTGGTTGCTTCGCGCCTCCAACACACAGGCGATGCTGGTTGCCCGCTGCGAAGCGAAGGACACGCAAGGGCTGGAACGCCTGAAACAAGACTTGCAGGAACAGCTAGCTTTGAGTAATGTCGCGCTTCCAAATCATTCGTCTGGGCATTAATCGGAGCGTAGCGCAGTCTGGTAGCGCACTCGTCTGGGGGACTAGGGGTCGCAGGTTCAAATCCTGTCGTTCCGACCATTCTTCAATTTTTGATACTTCAGCGAACTCCTTGAAGGGAGAACGCATTGTATATTCTAGCTTTTTTCCTCTGAGCGATAGGTTCTGAAATATAGTCAAGCCAATAAGTTTGACATTCCCACATTAAAGCCTAACCTAAGATTAGAAATATGAATTGTAATTTTTGAGGTTCGTTATGCACGAGAAGAAAAACACCATTTTGGTTGTTGATGACGAACAGCAGATTCAAAAAATGCTTGGCATTTTACTGGGTGGTGAAGATTTCAAAATTGTTGAAGCGTTGTCTGGCAAGCAAGCAATTCGCATGTGCGCTTCGGTGAAGCCTGACATTATATTGCTTGATCTAGGACTTCCTGATCTTGATGGGAAGGAGGTTATTTCCTCCATCCGCGAGTGGTCGCAAGTTCCGATTATTGTCCTTTCCGCTTGTTCATTGGACGATGAAATTACCGCTGCCCTTAATATCGGCGCGAATGATTATGTTACCAAACCGTTTAACATTGATGTGTTGCTAGCGCGGATAAATGCTTGCTTGCGTTCAGCAGCCGTGCGCGAAACTGGCGAACCAGAGCTGCAAAATGGCAATTTACGGATGGATTTAGTGCGCCATGAGGTGTTTTTGAATAATGAGTTAGTTTCATTCACGCCTAAGGAATATGATTTGCTGCGCCATTTTATGGTAAATAGCGGAAAAATGCTCACCCATAAGGAGATTTTGCGCAAAGTTTGGGGCGAAGCGCATAGCGACGACACAACTTACCTGCGGGTTTATATTGGGCAAATCCGCGAGAAAATTGAGGAAAACCCAGCCAATCCAATTTTCATAACCACCGAAGCAGGAATTGGTTATCGCATGGAAGTGTTGCCACAAAAAATTTTACAAGCTGCGTAAATCTTTACTGCCCCCTTACGCATACCCCCCTTTCCCCTGCGGTAAATTTATAAGCAATTCTTTAGGTTAGCAATACAACGCTAACCAAGGAGAGTTTTATGACAAAAATACAAAATACGATAATGATGATAGCCGCCATTGGCTTTTTAAGCGCATGCGGCGAAAGCACAGGCGACCGCGCAATTAGCGGCGGTGCTATTGGTGCTGGTGCTGGCGCAGTTGGTGGCGCGGTTCTAGGCGGCGACCCTGTGACGGGTGCGGTGGTTGGTGGCGCAGTTGGCGCGGCAGCTGGCGGACTAACCAAGAAAAAAGATATAAACCTCGGAAAACCAATTTGGCGTTAGGATAAATATCATGAAAAAATTAAATTATGTTTTTGCTGTGGCAATTGCTTCAGCACTGCAAAGCCCATCAGCTTGGTCTGCTGATAATTTTTTGCCTGACATTCAGCAACAGGGCGATGTTTATTATGTCACCGGCGGTATTGGCGATGAAGAAACTGATGCTATGGAAACCGAACGCGGCGATTATAATCTGCAAATTATGAGTGCGGATAGGCTCGGGCATTTTAATGGCTACCCACACATAATAATCAGCGATATGCAGCATAATGAGCTGATAAACGCTGATGGTGGGCCGTTATTTTATGCAAGCCTACCCAATGGAAAATATATAGTTGAGGGCTTCGTTGGCAAACAAACTCAGCGACAAAATATAACCATTACAGGCAAAAAAACTTCTTATATCCGCTTTGTTTGGAAATAATTTTAATCAATAACCAAGGAGATTTTTATGTTAAATTACATCATCACATTTTTTGTTTTAGCTATCATCGCTGCCATATTTGGCTTTGGTGGGTTAGCCGCTGATTTTGCTGGTATTGCCCGCTTCCTTGCGGGATTGTTTGTTCTGTTATTCGTTGCCAGCTTGATTTATAGCGTAGTAACAGGTCGCAGAGTGAACCCACCACTATAGAGTTTGCTTGATATACTGAAAAAGGGAGCTTTATTGCTCCCTTTTTTATGGCGGCAACGAAATCTCAGCCCTTCGCAATATGCTTAAGCAATGCGGCTTGCAGCTGGTGGGGGTTGAAGGGTTTGGGGATATAGTCATCCATACCAGCCGCCAAACATTTTTCGCGGTCGCCTTTGAGTGCGTGGGCGGTCATGGCGATAATTGGCGTACGAGCCGAACCCTTAGCTTTTTCAAAGCCGCGAATATGGCGCGTGGTTTCATAGCCATCCATAATCGGCATTTCTACATCCAGCAGAACCAATGAATATTTTTCTGGAGAAAATCTATCAATAGCTTCTTTCCCATTGCGGGCAACCTCGTAATGATAACCAAAATTTTTGAGCATAATGGTCGCCACCAAGATATTCGGCTCATAATCCTCCACCAATAAAATCGGCAGATGCTCTGCATTTTGCTGCCTATCTAGATATATCGTGTTTTCCTTGTCCAATAAGTTTATGCTTTCGCTGGCTTGCACTGGCAAGCTTAAATGCAACACAAAAGAAGAGCCAACGCCAACCTCGCTAGTAACTGTTATATTACCACCCATTTGCTCGGCGAGCGATTTTGAAATGGCAAGCCCTAAGCCAGTGCCGCCATAGCGACGGGTTATGGAAGGATCAGCCTGAATGAATTTTCCGAATATATCAAAAATTTTATTTTCGGGAATGCCAATACCAGTATCATTTACCGAAATAGTTAGATCGCGCTTGCCATTGCTTTTTCCGCCATTACTGAAGAAAATAGAAACGCTGCCGCTATCGGTGAATTTAACCGCATTACCCACCAGATTAAATAATATCTGACGGATACGACCGCTATCGCCAATGAAGGTTTTATAAAGCCCTGCATCATAATGCACATTAAGGGCGATGTTTTTTTCTTGTGCGCGAACCGACATCACGCTAATCACGCGCTCAATCAAAGAAATCATATTAAACGGAGCATTCTCCAGCTCAATTGATTCTGATTCTATTTTGTCAATGTCCAACAAATCATTGATAAGCAACATTAAGCCATCCGCACTGGTTTGCAAAACACCGACACATTCTTTTTGTTTTTCATCTAGTTTGGTGGTCAGCAAAATATTGGTAAGTCCGATTATCGCATTCATCTGCGTGCGTATTTCATGGCTCATATTGGTGAGAAAATCTGACTTTGCTTTATTGGCTTTTTCTGCAATAGCGGCCGCACTTTCTGCTGAGAGCCTAGCGTTATCAGCAAACTGGACTGCATCCTCGGCGGTTTCCAAGTCTTTATCTGACTGCTCTTGTTTTTCGCAGGCGGCACTTTCCAACTCCATTGCTGTTTTTAAGTTAGACTGCGCTAGCAATACATGCGATTCTGCCAGTTCATAAGCAACATTAGTCAAACCCTCCGCGTAAGCTTCAGCGTTTTTTTTTGATTCCCAATGTACATAGATAACAATTATGACAAGTCCGACGACAATTGCGGAAAGAACAAGCTCCTCATCACGATACACGCCACCAACCACAAAGGTAATTATGAAGCGCAAAATGCAAGCACCAAGAATTATGTATAAACCATAATCACAAAGATGTTTTTTTAGGGTGTCCATTAGATTTTTTACCCTGTTCTGCCATAAGGCCGTCGGTGAAAGAATTAAAAGCATCCATAGCAAGGGTGGTGACTGGTGATGACTTAAGCATCGCTTGTGGCATATTGCGAATTTTCTGTAGGCAGATAAGCAATATAATTATCAGAATAAAAACAAGGAAAATAGCGGCAATTCCTGTCATAAGCATCGCCACCATCTGCTCTATTCCCGAAGATAGCAAGGAGTAATAAATAATATATAATCCGCCGATAAAAGCAGCACTCACCATTATGGAAATAACAATAACCAGCCCAATTATTATGGCAATTCGCAGCAACATCCTATGCAACAGCCATTTGCTATAAGCGCGTTGGGCTAGGCTTATTAAAAGCAATATATTTTCCATATCTCTAAATCACATGAAATAAGTTAAGCAATATGATAACAAAAATAGGAACTCCGAATAACCAAAGTAATAAACTACGCATATTATTATCCTTTTGTATAAAATAGGCAGAGCAGCCAAAACCACCCTGCCTATTCACATCAGTAATTAAAACTAACGACGCAGCAGCGCGCCAATTACAAAGCCAAGACCAAGGGCGATTGCACTTGAACGAATTGGATTACCACGGATTTCACCCGTCACTGCGCTGCTGGCATGACTTATTTCATCGCTTGCGGAATTATACAGACTACGAACTTTGCGTCCTGCACTATGTGCTGCATCGTGTAAATCATCAGCAATATTATGATCCGTAAGGCTTAGAGTGCTAACAGTTTCGTCTTTTGCGGTTTTATTAAACATGATTTTATTCCTTTTTAGGTGTTAAAATTATTTATCTTCAAAGGTTTGCGAAGTTTTGCTGGTAGTAGTTTTGTTCCACAAGCCTTTTGGATCTTTGGTAACTTTTGAGGTAATGACTTCTCTTCTGTTGCCATTTTCATCCACAATAACTTCAGTAGTTGATTGCTTTACAGTTGTCGTGCCTTTGGCATCTGTTGAGGTTTCGGTGCTATTATACTTACCCTCTGGTTTGCTCATCATTGAACGATGATTTTCCATACAGCCCGTAAGCCCAAGAGTTAAAACAGACACAACAACTAAAATCGGTATTTTCTTGTTCATAAAAAGCTCCTTTGATTTCTAAAATTAGTGTTAAATTAAATGCGACCAGTAAATAGTAAAATAAGTAAGACAATCAGTAGCAAGCCCGAGCCACCACTAGGGTAATAGCCCCAATTTTTGCTGTGTGGCCATGTTGGCAAAGCACCAACCACGATAAGTATTAAAACTATGAATAATAGCGTTGACATAAAACCCTCTTCTTCTTCTTATTGTTGATTATCCGCCGTAAATCACATACGCACCTGCTGGTACGCGGTATTTTATGCCATCGCATGACTCAACGGCTGGCTGTTCATTATATCCCATGCGCTCTGGAAACCACACACGGCACATGCCGCGCGGCGGAAACATGTTCCTTGGAACACTAAGCCCGCTATTTTTGTCCATGTAATAACCGTTATAATCATAATATCCACGGCGAGTATAACGCGGATATTCTGAGCGATTATTCTCACGATCTGCCTCTGCATTCGGATTTCCACCCGGCATAGACGAATGCTTATTGTTTTTTATATTATACGGAGTATCGGTCGGAACATAATTGCCTTGCTTATTATAATACCCACCATCAGGCGTGCCACATGCGGCAAGCATTGAAACAACAGAAACGCAGGCTAGCAGTGCTATCGCTCGGTTATTTGAAAAAATATTATTTATCATAAAAACTTCCTTTCTTGGTTGTGATTATGGTGTGACAGGCTTCACACAAGGATGCGATGCGAGGTTTGGCGTGCGGTGTAAGGAAGTGGTAAAAATGCCAATTAAGGCTTTGCAGATTCCAGAGTTTTGCTGATCATATCATCTAGGCGGTGCGCCTCGGTGAGTGCGCTTTTTATTAAGCTATCAATCTGTTCAGGGGAAAGGCTGTCTTTCATGCGCTCTATAATACCCAGAGAGCCTATAATAACCGACAGCGGGGTTTTGAAGTCATGCGCCACGACATTAAAAGCCTTCCGCAATAATTCATTGCGGGCTTGCTCTAAATCTGTTTTGCACTCTTCCATTGCTAATTCTTGCGCTTATATGTGTTAAATAGCGATAAAAAAATGCGCTAAACTTTTAGGAATAGCGCATTTTGTAATACAGAGCCTCTCGGTTGTCATACCCGCGCAGGCGGGTATCTAAGGACATATTTTTAGTCAGTGCGTCAAGCTCTAGATCCCCGCCAATTCTTTCAAACAAGGTTGGGCGGGGATGACAAGCTATTTTATGGAGTTTTAATCCGCGAAATTTTTGTGCCTTCAATGCTCAAAGAAGCCATTAAGCCTTGTTGGTCAAAAATAAAGGCATAAGCATCATCTTTTAAGGTTGAGGATGAAAGATTTTTTGCAACGCCTTCATTCACCAAAACCACAGTCGGCCCAACACCAATTTCCCAGCCATGAGTTTCTTGCACATATTTAATTGCTTTATCATTCATCAAAAACACCGCATACCCATATGATTGTGCGCCAGCTTGCCAGCCAAATGACGCGGTTATGGAGTTGTAATATCCAGCAATCGTGCCGCCTTTTTTAAGCACACCCTCGCCATACGCTCCGCCAAATACTAGCCCAGCCTTCACGATGTTAGGAAAAACCAAAACCGCTTTCGCTTTTTTGGCAATATCAGACGCCAGCGGGTTTTTTTCAGTTAGAATTTGTAGAGCCTGCGCTGAATCTGTGTTCAAATCCTCCGCAGTTGCGGCGATTGCCCCACCCGACGAAAGGGTTAAAACACCTATAACAACGGCTGCAATAATAGATTTTATTGTTTTTATGCTTCTCATGATTATCTCCATTTATTGGTTAAAATTATTGTTGATTAGTGGCTTTTTTCAAATCATCACCAGCGTCTTTTGCCGCATCATTTAACTTGTCGGCGGGCGTGCGGTTTTCTAATTGGCGCGATGCTTTATCAACGCCATTTGGAAGTTCATTTATTGCGTCGCTAAGTTTTTCACCTGCATTTCGTTTGTCGGGCGCGGTTAAAATATAATAGCCGACAATCCCAATAACCATTACCAAAGCCGCAGTTACTAAAAATTTGCCAGATGAATTTTGTGAGTTTTGTGTTTCCATATAATTTTCTTTCAATGTATGAGGTGAACTTTAACGAGTTATAACTATTGGCTACGGCATTTTTTTTCTATACGGAGGTTTCCCGTCCGCGTAAGGAAGCTATAAGTTTATGGGCAGAACCTATTCCTCAAACTCTCGAGCATCATGGTAAAATGTCGCTGCGTCGGCTTCGCGCAGATTATCGCCAAAATCGCTGTTCATCTCAAAAGCATCAAAATCAGTGTCAATCATAGGTGTGCTTTTGCTATGCTCTGGCTGACCGATATTTGGTTGTGAATACATTTTATTTCTCCTTGTTTGGTTTGCTACTATCCAAGAGCAAAGCACCGACAAAATAAAAATGCAGCATGAGAAAATGAAGTATGTGTAAGGGGAGGGTAAGAATTTACCTATGCCTATTGATGATTGACGGAAAACAAATATTTTATTAACATTTTTTATTATGAATAATATCCAAAAGAATAAAACTAAAGACCAACATATTTTGCCTCGAATGTTTCTCAACGGATTTGTGAATGAGAGCGATAACATTTTTATGTTTGATGCTAGAAAAAATAAAATCAGTAATCCAAGAAATGTAGATTCAGTGGCAAAACAAACGAATATTTATACTGTTATTAAAGGACAAAATAAAAACTACACGATCGAAGAAAAATTCTCAGAAATTGAAAGTCATAACGCACCTTTATTAAAAAAAATAAATGCGACAGGATTTTCAGATATCACTCAAGCAGAAATACAAGAACTTATAAAATTTATTGTGTTCCTCTTTATACGAACTCCAAGACATACTAATGTAGCAGAAAAGGTCGTGAAGAGGGAGCAGGTGTTATTCAAAATGCTAGAAGTAGATCCAAATGCAAAAATGCTTGTAGATGCTTGCAATGAAAGTAAAGGTTTGGCTTACGCTCTCACCTTAGAAGGTAGTTTTCTTCATAGACTCAAAGCTTTAACCGATAATTTTGACTTATGCTTAATTACATCTGAAGAAGGCTCACCACCATTTATTTTTAATGATATGTTTTGTTGCCTTGAAATACTCTCATCGGATACACACTACAAATATGACAATATTGACTGGGGCAGAATGAATGTAAAAAAGCACTTCCCCGTTTCAAACAGGCATTGTGTTTCATTTGTGCCAAAAAAAGATAAGTCAAAAATCGGAGCTCCTGAAATACACTATGATAAAACTATAGCCTCTAAAAGTTATGTTCAGATTATTAATAAATTGTCGTTTGCTCAAAAGGAACGCTATGCTTATTGCTCTCAAAGGGAAACTTTCGAGAATCAGATAGCAGGCTAAGGTTTCCCTATTGCCAAATAAATTCAACATTATCTCTAAAACCGATATGACAGCGTAAGAACGCCGAATTCTGCGGAGTGTTGTTGGGTTTTATATTCTTTGCTCATAAAAACTTGGGTATAGGAAAGCCGAGCTGCGCCGTAAGTCATCGCCGCGCCAACTTGCAAACTACTAACCAAATTTTCTTTATGCACATGCGCACTATCTTGGAATGTATTACCGTCTAAAAATATATTTCTAGCAACGGCTCTTTCCTCAATGGTTGTGAATAAATATCCGCCGAGATTTTTCGTGGGGATAAAAAAATCCGAACCTGCAAGGCTGGGGCGGATGCGCGGTGCGCCATAATCCGCGGGCAGGTCATAGCCAAGGCGAAATGTCGCTCCCACGCTAGCATCCGTGTTGATATTGCCCAGATTAACGCCAACATGCGGGGTTATATCCGCGCCCATGCCAAATGGCGAAAACTCATACATTCCGCGCCATTTGCGCTCATAAGTCAGTATTATTCCCGCCTCGTTTTTTATCTGATTATCCCACCCCATCGGCTGCGGGCTGCCTGTCACATGATGCACAAATTTCTGCGTTGGTTCGGCAAAAGAAAGCGACCCAGTATGCCCAAGCGTCAGCATCACATTATCCAAAGTTTTTCCCGTATCCGACACCATACCCACCGAGCCATAAAGCCAACCACCATAAGGATGATCTCCTGCTACTAAATCTCTGCGCGAAAGGTCTTGTGGCGCAAACATATTCTGCCCTGCTGCGATGCTGATGCGTTTTTTACCATCGCTCGCCAGCGGCAATACTCCAGCCACAGCTCGCACCCAGCTTGGCATTTTTTCTTCCGATGACATCCACGAAAAGCGAATGCCATTGGTATAATCACGGTCAGTTCCCGCAAAACTATCATTTTCAATCACCACGCCAAAAATGCCTTTATCGTCTTCTTCTACGCGCTCTTCGCTGGCAAATGCAGGAAAAGACGAAAGAATAAAGCACCACAAAAAAACGATTTTTATTTTCATAAAACTGTCATTCCATAAAAAAAGAACTGGGCATAAAGCCCAGTTCTCAATTAGCAGTTAAAACCACTAAGCCTTGTGAGTTTTTTTAGTATCCATAGGTTTAGCATTTGGATTCATGTTTTTCGCAGAACCAGATTTATCACCAGCAATAATTGGTTTTGCTGGTTGATTTGGTTTTTGCTGTTGGTTATTCTGATTAGCGTTTGTTTTATTGTCAGGCATAATATATCTCCTATTTTTGTGGTTTAATTATGCAACTTTGGTCGAAGTTGAACACTCAGAAGTGCAAGCATCTTCAATTGCTTTGATTTTCTTTTCAGCATCTTCTTTAGCAATGCCTTGAAGCTCAACCACTCTACCAACGAATTGGTCGCGTTTTCCTTCAGCGATGAGCCTCAAATCATCGTTACCAAGCTTGCCGAAAGCTTCTTTAAGCTTGCCTTTTAGCTGTTCAGCTTTGCCTTGAACTTGTTCTTTATTCATAAAAATTCTCCTAAAAGTTGGTTATCGTTGTCAATTGCAACGCTTGCAATGAATGGCAGGAGCAAGCTAAGGATGCTATGCGAGCTATCAGTGCTTATATAAGGATGGCGTAAGGAGGGATGTAAAAATGACAGCATGTTCTTGTCGGTTGACTTTTCGGCGTAAAGTTGGCATGTGGTGCTGGTTTCTGTTTGTTTTCCAAAAATGAAAAAATAAAATGTTAGTCCTCGGTATAGAATCTAGTTGTGATGAAACGGCGGCGGCGGTGGTCAGCGATGATGCTGATTGCGGTAAGCGCATTCTTTCCAATATCGTGTGGTCGCAGCTCGAGCATGAGGCGTATGGCGGGGTTGTGCCTGAAATCGCCGCCCGCGCCCATATGGAGCATATCGAAAATGTTATAAACCGCGCAATTACGGAGGCGGGGGTTTCTCTTTCCGAGATTGACGCGGTGGCGGCAACGGCGGGACCAGGGTTAATCGGAGGTGTGATTGTTGGCGTTATGACGGCAAAAGCCATTGCCAGCGTGGCGAAGAAGCCTTTTATCGCCGTGAACCATCTCGAGGGACACGCGCTCACAGTCCGCCTTACCGATAGCGTTCCGTTTCCCTATTTATTATTGTTGGTTTCTGGTGGACATTGCCAGTTTTTAATTGTGAGTGGTGTTGGCAAATATCAAAAGCTTGGCGGAACAATTGATGACGCACTCGGCGAGGCTTACGATAAAACCGCAAAGATGCTCGGGCTTGGCTATCCCGGTGGTGCGGCGGTGGAGGCTGCGGCAAAAAATGGCGATCCTAATGCCTATAAACTCCCCCTGCCCTTGCACGGACGCGATGGTTGCGATTTGTCCTTCTCAGGGCTAAAAACCGCCGTGCGCTTGCAGATAGAGAAACTAGGCGCAATCGACGCGCAAAAAACTGCCGACATCTGTGCTTCTTTTCAATATACCGCGACTAAGAGCCTGCTTGAACGCAGTCAATTCGCCATCAAAAAATTCAAAGAACAACACCAAGATGGCAAGGATTTTGTGCTGGCGGGCGGTGTGGCGGCAAATCAATATATTCGCGGGCAATTGCAAAGCTTACTCGCGGAAAATGGCTTGTCGCTCATTGCCCCGCCGATAAAACTCTGCACAGATAACGCGGCGATGATAGCGTGGGCAGGGTTGGAACGCTTCCGCCTTGGGCTAAGCGATAGTCTAGATTTTGAGCCACGCGCTCGCTGGCCGCTAAGCGCGTTCTAGCTTCAAAATCCTACCAACATGAAACATGCGCTCTTCTTTTCTGTTGGTGCAGAACGCCTTCATCCCGGGGAATTTTTTCCCTTGATAATCCTCCGTCCCCACGGTTAGCGGTTTTATAACGCGGGTGGATTTTGTGTCATTGGCTTTGAGATAGGTCATATTCAGATTGAATTTTTCATGGATAGCCTTTTCAATAAGCGCAACCTTATCATCATGCGATAATTCCTTGGCGGCTTTGTTATATTGATAGCTGGTGAGGAATTTGAAAATGCGGAAATCGGTGCGAATGCTGCTCGCCTTGATGGGAGTCTTCAGGATTATACCCTCAAAACTCGTGCAACGGCTGAGTGCGACATACATCTGCCCTGAGACAAATGTTCCCTTGCCGATGTCGATAATCACGCGGTCAAAGGTTTTCCCTTGGCTTTTATGAATGGTAATCGCCCACGCAAGGCGAAATGGATATTGCGTAAATGTGCCGACTGGCTCGGAAACAATCTGCTCGCCGTCGAAGGAAAAATGGAAAACCTCCCAAGCAAATGGCTCAACGCAAACCAATCTGTCGCTTTCATTCAGGCGAACGCTAATATATTCATCGCCGTCTTCGTCTTTTTTTATCGCTTCAATAACCCCGATGCTGCCATTAACCCAGCGTTTTTTAGTGTCATTATTCAGCAGCATAATTTGTGCGCCGATTTTGAACTGCAAATCGGTGGCAGTGGGGAAATATTCCTTGCCAAAATCGCCAGAAATATGCGCCGCCGAGCGATAAATTTTGCCTTTTAACGCCTGTAAATGCTCGTCATTTACCTCATCCGCTTTTTTATTGGTGGTGGTCAGGGTAATGTAAAACTCACCGTCTTTTATCATCGCCGCATCATCAAACCGACTATTAAGATGCTCAATATCTTTTGCTTCAACAGAATTATTACGGATGCGGTTTAATAACCCAACAAATTCTTCGTCCTTCTGGCGATAGACTTTTTCTAGCTCGATAACCTCCAGATTTAATTGCTGTATGGCGTGTGCGCTAAAAAAATATGGTGTTTCATAATGAGTGCTAAAAATTTTCCCCTCATCACCCGCAACTACGGGCGGCAATTGGTATAAATCGCCGACAAAAATCATCTGCACGCCGCCAAATGGTTTTTTAATATCAGGGCCATACATACGAAGAAAAACATCAATACAATCCAGCAAATCCGCCCGCACCATAGACACTTCATCAATGATAACAGTTCTCAGTTTTTTATAAAGCTTTGCGTTTCTTGGCTTGGTTTTTCGCTTTTGTATTTTTTCTGGTGTCACATCCACATAAAAATTAAAAAAACTATGGATAGTTTGCCCCTTAACATTCAGCGCGGCAACGCCTGTGGGCGCAAGAACTACTGGTTTTTTGTCAGTATTCGAACAAAAATGATCCAGCAAGGTGGACTTCCCCGTTCCCGCCTTCCCCGTGACGAACAAGCTCTTATCGCTATCCGCCATCAGCGATATAGCCCGCTCAAATTCTGGGTTTATTTCTATTTCTTTTATCAGTTTGGCGTTTGTCATGCCCATAATCTAAGCCCATGACCAGCTAAGAACAAGTTAATTTTGAAAAATGGGGAAATGGCGTGAATGAATTTATTGGTGACTCCTACGGGATTCGAACCCGTATTCCCGCCGTGAAAGGGCGGTATCCTAACCGTTAGATGAAGGAGTCAATCTGGAATATCTCCAAAAAGGAAGCGTAATATCGACATATTGTATTGTTTAGTCAATATGAAATTTGTATTTTTTACGCATATTTACAAGCAGAATTCACAATAAAATATTTTTTTCTTATTTATCAATAAGAAAGTGGCTCTATTCCCATTCAAGTGCTATAAATTTTTCGTGCTTTTTCTAGCCCTTCCGCAGTGTCAACACCAAGCGGCACAGTGTCAACAACAGCAACGGCAATTCGCATTCCTGCCTCTATGGCGCGGAGTTGCTCAAGTTTTTCGCAAATTTCCAATGGGCTTGGCGGAAGGCTTACAAATTTTTCCAGCGCGGCGCGGCGATAAGCATAGATGCCGATATGGTGGTAGTAGGTTTCGGCGTTATGTGGGACGGCAGAGCGCGAGAAGTAAAGGGCTTTGCCAGTTGTCAGTTGTCGGTTGTCGGTTGTCGGTGAAGTAATTACGATTTTAACAACTGCGCTATCCAGCTTCTCCGCATCATCAGTTATCACCGCTGCAAGGGTAGCAATATCCACCTCTGGGTTTTCAAGAACGCACAAAACGGCGGAAATAATCTGTGGGTCAAGGCAAGGCATATCGCCCTGTACATTGATGATAATGTCGTGTTTTTTTTCTGGGTCTATTTTGCTGATGGCTTGATGGATGCGGTCTGAGCCTGATGGCAAATCAGCGTCAGTCAGCACCGCCTCGCCACCCGCCGAGCGCACTGCGCTTGCTATTTCCTCGCCGTCACAAGCCACCACCACCCGCCCAATATTCGCCGCCACTGCCCGCTTCATCACCTGCACAATCATCGGCAACCCACCAATATCCGCCAAAGGTTTATTCGGCAAACGAGACGAGGCAAGACGAGCGGGAATTATAATAATTGGGTTCATGTGCGCGATGATAATTGTTCATAAACTTGCGTCAAGCGGCAAAAATCGTCGATAGTCAGAACCTCTGCCCGCAAAGTTCCATCTATTCCTGATTTTGCAAGCAATTCCTCCACGGGAACACCGAGCGATTTAAGCCCACCGCGCAGCATTTTTCGCCGTTGGTTAAAAGCAGCGGCAACGACTTTTTCCAACGATTTTTTGGCGACGGGAAATAGCGGTTTCGTGCGCGGTGTTAGCGTTATAACCGCCGAATGCACCTTGGGCGGCGGCGTGAAAGCTTCGGGCGGAAGCTGAAAATCATAGCGGCAATCGCATAGAAACTGGCAAATCACCGACAACCGCCCATAATCGCTAGTGTCAGGCGCGGCAATGATGCGCTGCGCCACTTCCTCCTGAAACATGAGGGTGAGAGAGGTATAGGCCTCCGCGCCGTGCGTATAAACATCATCCAGCCAGTTTAGCAAAAGCTGCGTTCCGATATTATATGGCAGGTTGGCGATGATTTTGCGCGGGTGCGGCACTGCCTCCAGCAGATTTATTTTCAGCGCGTCATCATGAATTACCTGAAGGCGGCAATTTCCAGCATTTGCGCCATAAGCAGCAGCCAGCTCTTGCATGATAGCAATTGCGCGGTCGTCCTTTTCCACTACAGTCAGGCTTTTCGCGCCTGCGTTCAAAATTGCACGGGTAAGCCCACCCGGCCCTGAGCCGATTTCAACCACATTATAACCAGAAAGATCGCCAGCATATCGTGCAATTTCCGCCGTCACCCCCTCGTCCAGCAAAAAATGCTGCCCGAGTGACTTACGCGCACCAAGCCCGTGCCTTGCAATTACTTCTTTAAGTGGTGGTAGTTTTGGTTGCATTGGTTACTTTTTTGGTTTTGTGGAAAGGAATTTATCACGAATATCTAGCGTGGATTTTTCGCCGATATGCGCCCAGTTTTGTTTAAGCCAATCATCCGCCGCCGTGCGCCCAATTTCTTTTAGATGCAGGAAAAAATCCAAGTCCGCGTTTGATTTGCTGGAAGCGTTCAAATGTTTCATTTCGTCTGCGGAATAAATTAAGTGCATCCGCATATCCTTATATTTTCCATGCTCCAATTTATCCTCGTGGATTAATTTAGAAACAAAATCAATCGCCCGCATCTCGGCAATCAGGCTGGAATTAAAGGTTATTTCGTTCAGGCGATTGATGATTTCATTCGCCGAGCGCGGAACAGCATCGCGGTGGATCGGGTTTATCTGTACAAGAACCACATCCTCGCTGGCGCAGTTATAAATCAGCGGCCAGATGGCGGGATTGCCCATATAACCACCGTCCCAATATTCCTCGCCTTCAATTTCCACCGCTTGAAACATAAATGGAATGCAAGCGGAGGCGAGCAGAACATCGCGGGTTATTTCATGACAATGGAAAACTCGCGCTTGCCCGCTTGCCACATGCGTCGCCGCGATAAACAGCTTGATAATACAGCAATTATTAACCGCTTCTGCGTCCAACAATTCGTCAATAATCGCTGACATCGGGTTAATTCCCAGCGGGTTTAGCTGATAGGGCGAAAAGGTACGGCTTAGAAAATCCATCATGTGATAGGTCGGCGACATATCCAGATTCCAGCCCGTTAGCATCCTTTCCAGCGGGTTTTTGTGCATCGGGCTGAACGCGCCAACATCACTAACCCGCCGCCAGAAGGTCTCCAGCATCTCCTTCGCGCCAATATTTCCGCCCTGCACAAAGCCATTAACCAGCATAGCAGCGTTCATCGCTCCCGCACTCGTGCCGCTGATGCCTTCTATGGTGAGTTTTTCCTCCTCAAGCAACCTGTCCAAAACGCCCCAAGTATAAGCCCCATGCGCCCCGCCACCTTGCAGAGCCAAGTTGATTTTTTTGCTAGATTTTGCACGGGCTGACATAGTTTTCTCCCAATTCTAGATATTTTTCTTGGTTTTTCTTGCAGGATGATACGGCAATATGAGCTGCTTGAAAAGGTAAAATCTTACGATCTCACCTTACGCACTATAATTCTTGTCATGCCAGAAGCTAGATTTTGTTAGATTTTTGCAAAAAAATCGTTACAAAATAAGCTATGTGGCATCCAGCACAGAAGAAAGACTGGATACCAGCTTCCGCTGGTATGACAATGATTGCGCAATGTTAGTTACGCCGTTTTTCCCTGTTGTAATTTGTGCGTCTTTGCGCTAGTTTTCTTCCTCAAACAGAGGAAAAACCATGACTCAAGACCAAATCATCATTTTTGACACTACACTCCGCGATGGGGAGCAATCTCCGGGTATGTCCATGAATTTAGAGGAAAAATGTTAATTATTTCCAATCATTCTATTGATAACTCTGCTTATACTGGCTTTGAGTGGGACGATGGTAAGTACCAACAAACATTGGAAAAAAGACAGATAAGCTTTATAGATGCATCTCAACTATTTGAAGAATATACAAGATTTACCTATATAAGCCACAATACAGAAACCGCAGAGAAGCGTTTTGTGACCGTTGGGCTGTTGAAAAATAAATTATTTGCTGTAATATACACAATAAGAGCCGAAAATATACGCATTATAACCGCACGGAGGGCGCATGTCAGAGAAGAACGAATCTATAAAACGCTATACGCCTGAAGAATTGCGAAAACTTCGTGAGGCTGGGAATACTGGCACGAATTGGGGATATTTGCAGAGCATGAGTCAATCCGAAGCGGATAAAATCGCAGCCACGGATGATGTGAATTTTAGCAATGATAGCTTTTGGAATAATGTTATATTTGCTGATTCTTCAAAAAAATTAGTCGGCATGGCACTAGACAACGACGTTATATCATTTTACAAAAACCTAGGCGATGACTGCCAAGCAACCATAAACTCCGTCCTAAAAGCCTATATGCTGGTGCAGGAGCATAGGGTTTAGGAATAAAAAATAACTTTCAAAAATTTAGAGAAAACATGACCAAACAAGACCAAATTATCATTTTCGATACCACCTTGCGCGATGGTGAGCAATCTCCAGGGATGTCCATGAATTTAGAGGAAAAAATCATGGTAGCGGAGACGCTCGACGCGATGGGTGTGGATGTGATTGAGGCTGGTTTTGCCATGGCGAGTAATGGCGATTTTGAGTCGGTGCGTGCGATTGCTGGGCAGGTTAAAAACGCTGTGGTTTGCTCGCTGGCGCGGGCGAAATCGGCGGATATTGAACGCGCGGCGGAGGCGATTAAACCAGCCAAGCGCGGGCGGATTCATACCTTCATGTCCACTTCCGAAATCCATTTGAAATATCAGTATAAAATCGGGCAGGACTCTTGCCTTGAGATGATTAAAGACAGCGTGTCCCTCGCCCGCAAATTCACCGATAATGTTGAGTGGAGCGCGATGGACGCAACCCGCACGGAGACGGATTTCCTTATCAAAGCGGTGGAAATGGCGATAAAATCGGGCGCGACCACTATTAACATTCCTGACACTGTGGGTTATGCGACGCCTGATGACTATGGTTTGTTGATTAAAACCTTGATTGAGAAGGCGAAAGGCGCGGAAAAGGTGATTTTTTCCACCCACTGCCAAAATGATTTGGGCTTGGCGACCGCCAATTCGCTGGCCGCAATCCGTCACGGCGCACGGCAAATTGAATGCACCATAAACGGCATCGGCGAACGGGCGGGCAACACCGCGCTTGAAGAAGTGGTGATGGCGATTAAAACCCGCGCTGATATGTATCCGTTCAAAACCAATATTGACAGCACGCACATCATCCGCGCCTCGCGCCTTATTCAAAACATCACGGGCGCATTGGTACAGGTGAACAAGGCGATTGTCGGCGCGAATGCCTTCGCCCATGAGTCGGGCATCCATCAAGACGGCGTGCTGAAACACGCGGGAACTTATGAGATTATGACCCCTGAATCGGTTGGGCTTGCCAAGTCAAACTTGGTTATGGGCAAGCATTCTGGTCGCCACGCTTTTAAGGACAAAATCGCGCAGCTGGGCTTTGTTCTGGGCGATAACGCGCTGGAGGAGGCTTTTGCGCGGTTCAAAGACTTGGCGGATAAGAAAAAAGACATTTATGACGAGGATTTGATCGCGCTGCTGGACACCGAATCCCGCCGCGATGACGCTATTTTGCTGGAATCACTGCACATAACTTGCGGCACTGTTGGGCCGCAAACGGCTATGCTTTGCCTGCGTGTGAATGGCGAAATCCGCCGCGTAACGGTGGAGGGTAACGGCCCTGTGGACGCGGCGTTTAACGCCATCCGCGCCCTTGTGCCGCACACGGCAACGCTCAAGCTTTATCAGGTGAACGCCATCACGCAAGGAACGGACGCGCAGGCTGAGGTTACAGTTCGCCTTGAAACCGAGGACGGAAAAATCGTGAACGGCAATAGCGCGAATATTGACACTGTCGTCGCCTCCGCCCTTGCCTACATCAGCGCATTGTGCAAATTGCAAAGGGTTAACGAGAGCGAAGGCTTGCTGCCGCCGCTATAAATGATTTACTACCCATCCACCCGTCATTGCGAGGAGGTCGTAGCCGACGCGGCAATCCAGCTTGTTGATAGTTTCTGGATTGCTTCAGCTTCGCTTCGCAATGACGAAAACTGGTGCTTATTAAATCAAATTACTATAGCTTCTAAATCCAACAAGAATTGCTTGATGGCAAGCCCGCCAGCATAGCCAGTAAGCGCACCTGACGCGCCGACGACGCGGTGACAGGGAACAATAATGGGTATTGGGTTGCGCGAATTAGCAACACCAATAGGGCGGGCTTTTTTGCTGTCGCCAATTTGCGCGGCTTGCTGACCGTAGGAAACAGTTTCTCCGTAAGGGATTTTTTGCAAAATCCGCCAAGCATTTATCTGAAAAACTGTGCCGCGCATTTCCAGCTTTATCTCAAACTCTTTGCGCTTTCCCGCAAAATATTCGCCAAGCTGTTTTTCGGCTTTAAGCAAGATATGATGGCTCGGTTTTTCCTCTGCATTGTCCCAGAATTTGCCGTCAAAATTCACCGCCCGCAGCCCCGCGTCTGAAGCCACAAGCTGCAAATTGCCAATTGGTGAGGTGATTATTTTTTGATACATGACCGCCCTACTCCACCATCTTCCGCAAATAACCAAGGCGCAAGGTTTCCTGCGCCATTGCCGCAAAATTTTTGGCTTTGAAATAATCGGCGATTAATGCGTTGGAGCTGGCTATTAGCTCCTTTACTTCGTCCGCATTCGCCTCATTTTCGCGCAGCTCCATCACCTCCATCAAAATTTCCGCTGATGGTTTTACTGTGTCGCTATTCGTTCCGACCATAATGCCTTGCAATGACAACAGATATTCAGCGCGTTTCAGCGGGTTTTTCAGTGTTTCATAAGCCTGATTTATATCCATTGATTTTTGCATTGCCGCCAGTTTTTCAGCGGCGGGTTTGCCCACAAAACGATCGGGGTGAAACTGCCGCTGCGCCTTGAAATACGCGACTTCCAGCGCGGCTATGTCTAGCTCAAATTCTGGCGGAATATTCAGTAAATCAAAAAAAGACATCTATTTTGCACCATATTTGCGCTGCACATATTCCTCAACAATTGCCTGAAATTCCTCGGCAATTTTTGCACCGCGCAAGGTCACAGTTTTCGCGCCATCCACAAACACGGGCGCGGCGGGGCTTTCGCCCGTTCCGGGCAGGCTGATTCCGATATTGGCGTGTTTGCTTTCCCCCGGCCCGTTCACGATACAGCCCATAACCGCGACATTCATATTTTCCACACCGCTATATTTGCCCTTCCAAATTGGCATTTGTGCGCGAAGATAGCTCTGGATTTTATCCGCCAATTCCTGAAAAACTGTGCTGGTCGTGCGCCCACAACCAGGGCAAGCGGTGACTTGCGGGGTGAAGGCGCGAAGCCCCATACTCTGCAAAATCTCCTGCGCCACGCGCACTTCCTGTGTCCGATCTCCATTTGGCTCTGGCGTTAGCGAAATGCGGATAGTGTCGCCAATGCCTTCTTGCAACAAAACAGATAGCGCGGCGGTGCTAGCCACAATCCCCTTGCTGCCCATGCCCGCCTCGGTCAGCCCAAGATGCAGCGGATAGGCGCAGCGAACCGCCAATTCACGATAAACCAATATCAAATCCTGAACGCGACTAACCTTGCAGGAAAGGATGATTTTGTTCGCTGCCAGCCCGATTTTTTCCGCCGCCAGCGCACTTTCCACCGCCGAGCGCACCAACGCTTCCCGCGCCACTGCGCCAGCGTCCAGCGGCTCTTTGAGTTTAGAATTTTCATCCATCACCCGCGCTAGCATGGCTTGGTCAAGGCTGCCCCAATTAACGCCAATGCGGACAGGTTTATCATATTTAATCGCCGCCTCAATCATGCTCCCAAACTGCGTGTCATGCTTATCGGCAAAGCCAACATTTCCGGGATTTATGCGATATTTCGCAAGGGCAACCGCCATATCGGGGAAATTATTCAGCAGCGTATGCCCGTTATAGTGAAAATCGCCAACCAACGGCACGCGAACGCCCAGCGCGTCTAGCCTTGCGCGGATTTCTGGCACTGCCGCCGCTGCCGCCTCGTTATTCACAGTTATGCGAACCACCTCCGAACCCGCCTGCGCCAGTGCCGCAACTTGCGCCACAGTTCCCGCAATATCCGCCGTGTCGGTGTTGGTCATGGATTGCACCATAATCGGCGCAGCATCAGGCGCATAGCCACCAACATATACGCCACCCACCAAAACTTTATGTGAATTCCTGCGCGTTATCGTCATTTTTTACCGCCCCAGCCAGCTTCGCGCCTGCACATCAAACACGCGGCGATATTCGTCCAGCGCGAAGCGGTCGGTCATGCCCGCAATGAAATCAGCGACGACTTCGGCAGTTTTTGTGGTTTTAACGCCGTCCGTTTGCTTGCGCCACGCATCAGGCAAGCATTCTGGCTCACTCACAAAAAAATCAAACAACTCGCGCACCACGCGGGAAGCCTTGCTCGCCATGCGGTTCACCTTATAATGGCGATACATATTCTGCATGAGGAAGGCTTGCAATTTGCGGTTGGTCTCCTGCATTGACGGCGAAAAAAACACCAGCGGCTTGCCGAGTGCGCGAACATCATCCACAGTTTTTATGTTATATTCAGCGATATTTATGCGCGTTTGCGCCACCAAATCCGTAACCATCAGGTTAATCAGGCGGCGAATGCCTTCATGTGTCAACCGCGCTTCCTCTATAGCTGGATATTTCTTCTGCACAGCGCGAAAAATTTCCGCCACTTCTGGCACTTCGTCAAGCTGCGAGATGGTGAGCAAACCAGCGCGAATTCCGTCGTCAATATCGTGATTATTATAGGCAATATCATCGGCAAGCGAGGCAATTTGCGCCTCCGCGCTGGCATAAGTTCCACATTCCAAATCATGCCGCGAGTTATACTCAGCGATTTCGCGGGGCAGATGCAAAATTGGCCCGTTATGTTTTGCCACACCTTCTAGCGTTTCCCATGTCAAATTCAGTCCGTCAAACTCGGCGTATTTTTGCTCCAACCGCGTCAGCAGCTTGATAGTGTGGGCGTTGTGGTCAAAGCCACCATAAGGCTGCATCGCTTCGCCCAGCGCGTCCTCGCCAGCATGTCCAAACGGCGTATGCCCCAAATCATGAGCAAGGGCGAGTGCCTCCGCCAAATCCTCATTCAGCCGCAAGCTGCGACACAACCCCCGCGCCAGTTGCGACACCTCAAGCCGATGGGTCAGGCGGGTGCGGT